>JAKAHF010000108.1 GCA_021815245.1 Actinomycetes bacterium | reverse complement strand
GCTGATGACCAGGATGCGTTTCACGCCGCCGACGAGGTCCATGGCGCCGCCGACCGACGGCACGGCGCCCGCCTCACCGGTGGACCAGTTGGCCAGGTCGCCTCGCGCCGACACCTGCATGGCACCGAGCACGCACACGTCGATATGGCCGCCGCGGATCATGGTGAAGCTGTCGGCGTGGTGGAAGAACGCCGCCCCGGGCACGGCGGTGACCGGCTTCTTGCCGGCGTTGATCAGCTCGGGGTCCTCACAGCCGGGGGCCGGAGCGGGACCCATGCCCAGCAGGCCGTTCTCGGTCTGGAAGAGGAACTCCCGGTCTTGGGGGATGAACTGGGCGACCAACTCGGGCAGGCCGATGCCCAGGTTGACGTACGACCCGTCGGGAATGTCGGCGGCGACCTTCTGGGCCATTTGCTCGCGCGACCATCCGCAGGCGGCAGGCGCGGACGCCGCTGTGTCCGCTCCGGTAGGCGTGCCAGTAGTGGTGGGCGCGACTTCCGGTGCGTCACTCATGGGTAACACCGCCCCTCGCGGACCAGTGCCGATTCCTGCTGCGGTTCGGACACCTCGACCACCCGGTCGACGAACACCCCCGGAGTCACCACGCACTCGGGGTCGATCTCGCCGAGTTCGACGATGCGCCGCACCTGCACGATGGCCGTCTCGGCCGCTGTGCACATGACGGGTCCGAAGTTGCGGGCGGTCTTGTTGTAGACGAGATTGCCGTAGCGGTCGGCCCGCTCCGCCCGCACCATGGCGAAATCGGCCCGCAGGCCGTATTCGAGCAGGTACTCCTGGCCGTTGAAGAAACGCGATTCTTTTCCCTCGGCGAGCACGGTGCCGACCGCTGTCGGGGTGTAGAACGCCGGAATCCCGGCTCCGCCGGAGCGGATGCGCTCCACCAGGGTGCCCTGCGGCACCAGCTCCAGCTCTATCTCACCGCGCCGGTAGACCTCGGGAAAGATCACCGAGTTCGTGCTGCGCGGATACGAACAGATCATTTTTCGCACCTGACCGTTGCCGATGAGCGCCGCCAGGCCGACCCGCCCGCTGCCCGTGTTGTTGCTGACGACCGTGAGGTTTCGCGGTCCCGCGTCGATCAGGGCGTGGATCAGCTCGATGGGGCTGCCCGCCTCGCCGAAGCCGCCGATCATGATGGTCGCCCCGTCGGGGATGTCGGCGACCGCCGCGGCTGCCGATGGCCAGCGCTTGTCTAGCATGCCGCAACTCCGCGGGCTTCGCTACCCCGGCGTTGCTTGCGGGCCGGGTCGTCGGCGTCGTCCGCCGATGGCCCCACTTGGTGTTTCGTCTCGGGCCCTCTCATTGTGGCGCCGCTTTCTTGTGCAACTCCACCAGCCGCTCCTCGATCTCGTGCAGCTCTGCTTCGAAGAAGAACGTGTCGCTATCGAAGGGGGTCAGGAAGTCGACTCGGTTGGTGGTCTCGTCGTACTGGGCGAGGAAGACGCGGTCCATCCACTCCATGTTGCGGGCTTCGTTGAACTTGAGAGCGAACGCTTTGCGCCCGCCCACCTCGGCCACCCCCAAGATCGACAGTTTGCCGGCCGATGTCGTCATGGTGATGTAACGCGACGGGCGGTTGAGCGAGGCCAGCGACCTGAAGATCTTGCTGAAGACGCGGTTGATGTCGGCGAGCGGTACGGTGAAGTAGTGGTGTTCGCCGGTGGCGCGCGCGCAGTACATCGAGTGGAAGTTGATGTCGAGCTGGGCCAGGAGGTTGCCCAGGTCGATCCAGTTCTGGGCCGAGCGGTCGACATCCACGGCGCCGTCGGGGCCGGTGAACAGGCTGATGTGGTTCATGATGGGGCTCTGGCTGCGCACGTCGACGCCGTGGGCCTGCAGGCGTCGCACCGCCGCGATGGTGCTGGGGTTGAGCAGCTCGCGCGGGGTGGAGAAGTGGGCCATCCAGGTCATCCGCAGCCCGTTCTCGCGTATCTGGTCGAAAAGGGCGAGCATGGGCTCGTAGCGGCGGGTGAGGATGCGCTCGGGCTCGTAGGTGAGCATGCGCGAGCCGAGGCGGATGGTGCGCACGGATAGCAGCGCAGGGTCTTCGAGAATCGGCTCTACGTACCGTCGCAGCCGTTCGACCGGCATGTAGCCGGCGTCGCCGCCGGTGATCAGCAGGTCGGTGACCTCGGGGTGGGCGCGCAGATAGTCGTGCACTTGGTCGACGTCTTCTTGGATGAACATGTCGTGGTCGCCGCGCACCTGCGCGTGCCGGAAGCAGTAGGCACAGAAGGCGAAGCACTCCTGCGTCGTCTGATCGAAGATGAGCATGCACTGGGGATACTTGTGCTGACTGCCCTCGACCAGGTCGATGCCGCCGTCGTCCGTTTCCTGACGGGCTCCTCGCGCCATCCAGGCCTTGTTGAGGAGCTGATGGGCATCGTGCGGGTTGGTCTCGTGCACGTAGTCGGAGGCGATGTGGGAGCGCTCCTCGGGAGAAGTCGCCGCCGCGTAGCGCTCGAGCAATTCGGGCTTCATCATGCCGGGCTGCGGGAACATCAACTGGAACATGGAGTCGTGCTCGAAGTCGCCCCAGTTGATGCTGTTGAGCGCGTGCTGCGTGGCGCGGAACCGATACACTTCGATGAAGAGCTCACGCTCGGTGACGCCCCACAGATGCACGCCGTGCTCTTCGAGGATCGCGACCACCTCACGGAAGCCCCGCAACCCCTCGTAGTGGTGTCTGTCGGTGAACCACCGCTCCTGCCGCTCGAGCAGGCCCGAGTGCTGGGGGTAGGTCGCGTGCAGGCGGCTCAGCAGCCCGGTGGGGAGGAGCCTCTCGCCGGCGACGATGTCGCGTGTCTCGGCCGAGTAGCCATAGCGGTCCATCATGGCTTGAAGATCGATCTGAGTGCTCACCGTGTGCCCTCCGCGTAATTCGTCATGCGCGCAGGCTGCGCAGCGTCTCGACCGCCTCGGACGCGTCTTTCGCATAGAAGTCGGCGCCGACAGTCTTCCAGAGTTCATCGTTGCCGGCGAAAGCGTTGCCTCCGACCACGATGGGCGGTGTGTGGGGTCCGAGTTGCTCACGGATGGCGGCTATCGTCCGTTTGACACTGCCCAGATGCATCACCAGCGCTGCCGACAGTCCCACGAAGCGCGGTTGCCGTAGGCGGATGGCGTCGATGAGGTCGCGCAGCGGCATGGACGTGCCATAGAAATCGATGTCCCAGCCGTCGAGTTCGAGAAGATCGGAAAGTAGACGAGCTCCCAGCTCGTGCATCTCGTCAGGTGTGCAGGCGATCATCGCCCTGGGACCGCCCGCGGCATGCCGGGCGAGCGGCGTGTAACAGGTCGTGGCAACATAGCTGTTT
Source organism: Actinomycetes bacterium (assembly GCA_021815245.1). The sequence goes on along the minus strand of JAKAHF010000108.1, from coordinate 3,752 downwards.
GTGGCTGTGGCCAGGTGTTCCGTGGCTACCGAGACCTGGCCGCCCTCCCACAATTCCCCGACCCGCCTCTGTGACGGCTGGATCACCTCGACGTACAGTCGGTGCAGACCGGGCAGATCTAGCGCGAGCGCCTTGCCTTCGGCTATGCAGATCTCGTCCTCGCCCGCGATGAGATGCTGCACGTACTCATCCAGCTGCATGGTCTCCCTCCTTCAATCGGGAAACGACTCGGCCACGAGTGCATCCACTTTGGCACGATACGCCGCATACTCGCTCCGCAGATCGTCGGACTCGAGCCGGCTGTCGATCTCCTCCGAGATCTCGGCGAAGCATCTTCTGACGGCCTCCCCGTCGAACGGCAACTCGTGGCCCGCCCGAAAGCCGGTGAGCCACTTCAGATTCTGCTCCATGGCCGTCGTTGTGCCCAAGGTCAGATCGCTCCGTATCCCCTGAAGCCAGAACCCCAGTACCTGGCTCGTCAGATCGCTCTCGCTCAACTCTCGCTTGCCCGCGACCGCGAGCATCTGGGCGTCATCGCGCATGCGCGCCGCGACCGCGGCCACGATGGCGTCACGGTGGTCACGCATGAAGTCGTCAAGGCTTGGTACTTCCATCTTCACCCTCCACCAGATCTTTCAGCTCGCGCAGACACTCCGGACAGACACCGTGGGTCAAGAAATCGGAATTCTCTCGTAGGTAGCTTTCGACACTCTGCCACGTGTCGTCGGCCACGCGCACTCTGCCGCAGTATGCACACATGGGGAGCACCTCGCGGATGCGTCTGAGCAGCCAGTGCGAGTCGTGGAGATCCCCGATGGCTTGGGCGAGGATCTCGTTTCGCCGTTCGAGGTCGGACTCGTGCTCCTCCATGTGGCGCACTCGATCCTGCTCCATCTGGGCGACTTCGAGTGCCGCCTTGAGCTCCGTCGTCAACCGTACGTTCTCCCTGGCCACCGCGTAGGTGCGTACCGCCGCCGCGACGTTGGCCAGCAGCTCTTCGGGCTCCCATGGCTTCGTGATGTACTTGAACACCGATCCGTCGTTGATAGCGGAGATGACCGCGGATATGTCGGAATACCCGGTGAACAGCATGCGGATCGCTTCGGGGTTGCGCCGGGCGGCCTCCGCCAGCAATTCCACTCCGGTCCTGCCCGGCATCCTCTGGTCGGTGAGAATGAGCGCCAGGTTCGTGTCGGTCTGGAGGATCGACTCGGCTTCGTCCGGATCGGAGGTGGATACCACCTCGTAGTCTCGCCGCAACAACTCTACGAGGCTGTCGAGGACGTCCTCGTCGTCATCGACCACGAGTATGCGCGGACGATGTCTGGCCGATCTACCCTCGCTCGCCGTCTCTAGCACTCCTCATCCTCCATTCCTTGATTGAATGCGACTCGGTTACGACCCGCGCGCTTCGCTTCGTAGAGAGCTCCATCGGCCCTATTGATCAGAGAGACCGTATCGTCGCCCGCCTGCCAGGCGGCAACCCCCAGGCTTGCGGTTATGGGTTCCGGCCTAAAGTCAAACGGTGCCCCCTCAATCTCTGTGCGTAGTCTCTCGGCCATGACGCGCGCGTCATGCGCCGCGGTGTTGGGTAGGATCACAAGAAACTCCTCACCACCATAGCGTCCCGCAAGGTCTGTCACACGCAGAGACCGCTGGGCGATCTGCGCCACGGACTGCAGCACTTTGTCGCCCACGACGTGCCCGAACGAGTCGTTGACGGACTTGAAGTGGTCGATGTCGATCATGACCACGGAGAGATGCGAGCCGTAGCGGCGTGATCGCTCCGCCTCAAGAGCGAGGGCCGTGTCGAGCCGGCGGCGATTCGCCAAGCCCGTGAGGGGATCCTGCCTCGACAGGTCCTCTATGCGCTTGCGTGCTTCCCTGAGCGCCTTGTTTTGCGTTTGAAGCTTCTTCGTCCGCTCGCGCACGCGATCTTCCAACTCCCTGTTCATCGTGATGAGTTCAGCAAGAAGTGCGTGGTTCTCAACGAGCAACTGGTGCCGTTCGAGGCCTCGTCCCACCAGAGCGCGCAGTTCCTCAGGGCTCCAAGGTTTGGTGAGGTAGTAGAAGACGTGACCCTGGTTTATCGCCGCGATGACGGCCTCGATGTCCGAATAGCCAGTGAAGAGTATGCGTGTGGCGTCGGGCGCGATGGCGATCGAGTGCGCGAGTAGCTCGGCTCCCGAGCCGCTCGGCATGCGCTGATCGGCCAGGATCACGGAGACTCGGTTGTGTTCGAGCAGTCTGATTGCCTCGTCGCAGGAATTTGCGGTTAGCACCCCATAGTTGCGATCGAGCAGTTGCGCTACCGACTGCGTAATCTCGGACTCGTCATCGACCACCAGCACCACGTTGCGCTTGTCAGAGGCGGCCCCCTCATCTGTCTCGACGCGCGGGTCGTGGCCCTGCGCCGCTCGCTCTTTCAACCTGGACTCGAGAGTCGAGCTGAGTTTCACGTCGCTTTTCTCCCTTCCAGAGGCAGCCGGACAACGAAGGTGGCACCCTCCTCCGGGGGACTGATCAGGTCGATGGTGCCACCGTGATCGGCGATGACGGCGTGGGCGATGCTGAGTCCGAGCCCCGTCCCTGCGCCCACGGGCTTGGTTGTGAAGAAGGGTTCGAAGACGCGCTCCGCCAGATCGCTCGGCACGCCTTGGCCGCTGTCGGAAATGCCAACCACCGCGAAACCAGGTACGGCGTCTGTCGTCAACTTCACTCTGCCTCCGTGGCCGGCAGCTTGGATGGCGTTGGTGAGGATGTTGAAGATCGCCTGGTTGACCTGGCCTGCGGCACACGTCACAGGGGGGAGTTCGCCGTACTCGGCTTCGAAATGGGTATCGTTGTCCTCCATCAAGAGGTGGGCGAACTCGACCACCGACCTCAGCGACTCGTTCAGATCCACGGTCTTGACGTCGTCTTCGTCCAGCCGCGAGAAGGTTCTCAACTGCTTGACCAGGGCGGTGGCTCTCTCGATCCCACCGTCCATAGACGTCAGGAGTCTTGGCATGCTGTCGTACAGATGGGGTAGGTCGCTGCTCGCCATGCGTTCGAGAATGGTCTCGGCAAGGTCGGGACGCTGGTGCTCTATTGCGTCCAGGCCGTCGCCGAAGAGGTTGATGATTCCCAGGAGGTCCTCTATTCCCCGGCGTAGGAGGTACTGGTTGTTCTTGATGTACGCCAGAGGGTTGTTGAGCTCGTGCGCCACGCCCGCGGTCATCTGGCCTAGGGCGGCCATCTTCTCGCGGTGGATGAGCATGGCCTGGGCGTCGCGCAGGTCGGAGAGGGCTCTTTCAAGCTGGGCGCTCTTCTTGACGTTCTCCCGGACCAACTCAGCGACCCGGTTGTTGAGCTTGACCAGCTTCTCCTGGGTGGCTTCGAGGTCGGCGACCGGTGCTTCCCCCAGTATCAGCAAGTCGTCGGCCTCCCACGTCCAGCTCAATAGGAGCGTTGTGGGAGCGTTGTCGCCTTCAGACACGCTCAGAAGGAGCGGGACGGAGAAGGGCTCTCTGTCTCGAAGCAGCCGTTCGATACGGTCGCGCTGCCCCTGGATGGCCAGGTCTTGGAGGCTCCGGCCCGTGGTGTTCCCGCACAGGCTCTTGAAGCGGGCATTGGCCTGTCTTACGGAGCCGTCGGCAGCGAGGCGCGCGAAAGCCAGAGTCCGGCTGGACCAGACGAACCGGTCGAGCCACTCGATCGACTGACTGCCGCCGACCATAGCTTGACAGAACCTCCGTCACCAGAGCGCCGCC
>JAKAHF010000107.1 GCA_021815245.1 Actinomycetes bacterium | reverse complement strand
GACTATCTTTGACCCCGATACTCTGACGCGCGGCATCGCTTCCCTCGAGGAGGAGATGCGCGACCCCGATTTCTGGGACGACCAGGCCCACGCGCAGGAAGTGAGCACCCGCTACAGTCGCCTGCGCAGCCGCTTGGAGCACTACGAGAGCCTCGCCGCGCAGACGGGCGATCTCGAAGCGATGCTCGAGCTGGCCGCCGAAGAGGCCGTCGACAACGAGATGCCCGAGGAGTTGGAGGAAGAGGTCGAGCGGCTGAGCCGCACCCTGGCCGCGGACCTTGAACAGCTCGAGGAGCAGCGACTCTTCACAGGCGAATTCGACGCGGGCGACGCTATCGTCAGCATCCACCCCGGAGCGGGGGGCACCGAGAGTCAAGACTGGGCCGAGATGCTCTTGCGCATGTACCTGCGCTGGGCGCAGACCCGTGGCTTCGACGTCGAGATGAACGAAGCCAGCGAAGGCGACGAAGCGGGCATCAAGAGCGCCACCTTCACGCTGCACGGCGAGAACGCCTACGGACTGGCGTCGACCGAACGCGGAGTCCACCGTCTGGTACGCATCTCGCCCTTCGACTCGGCCGCGCGGCGTCATACCTCGTTCGCCTCTGTCGACGTGACGCCCCTCATCGAGGGCGACGTGCAGCTCGAGATCGACGACAAAGACCTGCGCATGGAGACGTACCGCTCTACGGGCGCCGGCGGCCAGCACGTCAACAAGACCGATTCAGCGGTGCGCATCACCCATGTGCCCACAAAGACCGTCGTGCAGTGCCAGAACGAACGCTCGCAGCTTCAGAACCGAGAGACCGCCATGCGGATGCTCCGCAGCAAGCTGCTCCTGCTCGAACACGAGAAGCGCGAACAGGAGATGGCCCGCGAAAAAGGGGAGCAGAAAGAGATCGCATGGGGCAGTCAGATCCGATCCTACGTTCTCGCCCCCTACACCCTCGTCAAGGACCATCGCACCAACTACGAGAAAGGGAACGTCGAGGCGGTGCTCGACGGCGCCATCGACGAATTCATTCGGGAGTATGTCTGGCAGAGATCCACGGGCAAATTGGGCTCACACCAGGCCTAGCAGCCCACCGCGTCCTCGCCCGTTCGCGAGCGTGACCGGTCCACATACGCAACACACAACCCGCGCGGGCAGGCTTTCGCCGAAGCCCGCAGAATACTCGCAAGACGCCCTCAAGAGGAGGTCACAGATAGCCCGTGATCAAGTTTGAAGATGTAACGAAGATCTACCCGCCGAGCACGGTCGGTCTCGAGAAGGTGAGCCTTCATATCGAGAAGGGCGAGTTCGTGTTCTTGGTGGGGGCCTCAGGGTCGGGCAAATCGACGTTCATCAGACTGCTCATCCGCGAGATCGAGCCCGACCGCGGACGGGTGATGGTGGGCGGCCGCGACCTCGCCACCTTGCGGAGTTGGAAGATCCCCTACCTGCGGCGCAACATCGGCTGCGTCTTTCAGGACTTCAAACTCCTCAGCAACAAGACCGCGTTCGAGAACGTCATGTACGCGTTGGTGGTAACCGGCAACGCGACCAGCGCCTCCAAGAAGAAGGCCGCTGAGATACTCAACCTGGTGGGGCTTGCGCACAAGACCGACAGCTACCCCAACGAACTGTCGGGCGGCGAGCAGCAGCGTGTCTCGATAGCGAGAGCATTCGTGAACCATCCGCCCCTTCTGATCGCCGACGAGCCTACGGGTAACCTCGACCCCGAGACTTCGATGGGCATCATGCAGTTGCTCTACCGCATCAACAAGACGGGTACCACCGTCGTCATGGCCACCCACGACCGCGAGATGGTCGACCGCATGCGCCGCCGGGTCATCGCCCTCGAGGCCGGGAAGGTCGTTCGCGACCAGAAGCGAGGCGGTTATGGGGAGGATTAGCTTCTTCTTCAAAGAGGCCTTCGGGTCTCTCAGGCGCAATTACTTCATGACCATCGCCGCCCTGGTGACCGTGTTCCTCTCGATCGTGGTGCTTGGTGGCGTGCTCGTGTTCGTCTTCACCACCGATGCCCTTCTGCAGGGAGTCGAGCAGAAGGTAGAGATCACGGTCTTTCTCAAGACCAACCCCGACCCTACTCAGGATGAGATCGACGCCATGTCGGAGGCCATCTATCCGGGTTGGAAGGACGTGGTCAAGAGCTGCACCTTCGTATCAAAAGACGAAGCGTTGCAGCGGGTAAAGGACTGGTTCGAAGACAAGCCCGAAGTGCTCGAGAACCTGACGGGCAATCCTCTGCCGGCGTCGTTCGAGATCGCGCTTGTCGATCCCCAAAACGTCGACATGGTGGCCGAGCGCATCCAATCGCAGTTCGAACCCTTGATCGACGAGGTCAAGTTCGGCGAGGAGTACACCAAGAAGCTGTTCGGTTTCACCAACCGCGCTCGGGCGTTTCTGCTCGCCTTCATCGTGTTGCTCGGCATCGTCGCCGTGCTCCTCATCTCCAACACCATCCGGCTGTCGATCTTCGCCCGCAAGCGCGAAGTGGAGATCATGAAGCTCGTCGGCGCCACCAACTGGTTCATCCGCTGGCCCTTCATCATCGAGGGAGTGACCGTCGGTTTCTTGGGGGCACTGGCGGCTGCCGTCGTCGTGCTGGTTCTCAATCACTACCTCTCGGGGTGGGTGCGCACCGCGATCACGTTCCTCACGGTGCCGCTCGACGCGGTGCCCTTCGTGCTCATCACGGTGGTGTTGCTCGCAGTGGGAATCGTGATCGGGGCGGTCGGCTCGGCAATCGGGCTGAGGCGTTTCCTCAAAGTCTGATAATCGTGCCTTTGTAGGCAGGGAGTGGATGGTTGACTCTCGGCAAGTCGTGCACTGGTAGGGGGGGAAAGGCCGCATGGGTCGCGGCGGTGCTGATCGTCGCGGCCGGACTGCTGGCTGCCGTCCTGCTCTGCACTCAGTCTGCCGATGTGCGGGCGGCTTCGAGCAGCAGCCTCAACGGCAAGCTCGACGACGTGCGGTCGGAGCTGAGCGCCGTGCGCGCCAACCTGAAGAAGGCCGAGCAGGCGCGCAAAGCGGCCCAGGGCGACATAGCCGCCCTCGACGGCACCATCGACGACGCCGAGAAGGCCCTCGACCAGGCCGAAGCGGCCCACGCCGCCGCTGAGAAGAAGCTCGCGAGCATCCAGGCGCAACTGGAGCAGCTCAACCTCGATCTCGGGGCGAAGCAGGCCGAGCTGACACAGACTGAGACCGACCTGGCCACCGAGCAGGACGTCTACAACCGGCGCATCGTCAACGTCTACAAGAATGGCGGCAACGCCGGCTATCTCGCCAGCTTCATGACCACCGACTCCATCAACGATGTGCTCGTGCGCATGGACCTGCTCGCGGCCGTCGCCGAACAGGACAGCGCGGTCGTCGGCGAGATCAAGAAGCTCAAACAGCTCATCGAGGAGCAAGAAGCCGCCCTCGAGCAGGAACGGGCGCGGGTGACCGGCCTGGAGCGCGAGCAGGCGGCGGTCACGAACGATCTCAAGACCGCGGCAGACCAGCGCCAGGCCTCGCTCGACGAGCTCGAAGTGGCCCGCAAGGCGAAGGAGAAGGTGCTCGCCGCCGCCGAGAAAGAGGTCCGTACGTGGGAGAAGCAGGAAGATGACCTTCTCGCCGAGAGCGCCCGCATCGCCGAACTCATCAAGAAGGCCGCGCAACAGGCGGCAAAGAGCTCCGGCCCGTTCATGCGTCCGGTTCCGGGAGCCATCACCTCAGGCTTCGGCTATCGCATCCATCCGATATTCAACGTACGCAAGATGCACACCGGCGTCGACATGAACGCGGCCACGGGCGACTCCATCAAATCGGCCCAGGCCGGAACGGTCATCTTCGCCGGATGGAAGGGCGGATATGGCAAGTGCACGATTATTTCGCACGGGGGAGGCATAGCCACGCTCTACGGCCATCAGTCGAAGATTCTCGTGACGGTCGGCCAGAAGGTGAAGAAGGGGCAGGTCATTGGCAAGGCGGGCAGCACCGGGTATTCTACCGGTCCACACCTCCATTTCGAGGTGCGCGTGAACGGCTCTCCCGTGAATCCTCAGAAGTACATATAGCCCATGCCCAAAGCTGCGAAGATCGCTCTTCTCACGTTCGCCGGTGTCGTTGCGGCCCTGCTGCTGATGGCGGGCGGCTTCTTCTTCGGCATGAGCCCCGAATTCGGCGGCCGGCTTCAGGACATTCTCCCCTCGGGCTGCACCGCTACCGGCGCAACGGCCGAGCAACAGCTGCAGGACGAAGTGCTGCAGAAGCTCGAGGCGAACTACTATAAGGACATCGACCCGGCGAAGCTCGAGAAGGGGGCGCTCGACGGCATGGTGTCGAGCCTCAACGACCGCTGGACCGTTTACCTCGATCCTGAGGAGTACGCCTCGCTCAAGCTCAGCCTGTCGCAGTCGTATACGGGCGTGGGCATGACCATGGAGATGGTCGACAGGCTGGTGATCATCGTCTCGACGTTTGGCGGCAGCCCCGCGGCGCTTGCCGGCATCCAGCCGGGCGACCTGCTCGTGTCGGTCGACGGTGTCTCCACCGACGGGTTGAAGATCGAAGAAGTGGCGAGCAAGGTCAGGGGACCCGAGAACACCACGGTCACGGTGGGCATCTACCGGCCGGCGGTGTCGACCACCACGACCACCGAACGCGAGACCGAGGACGACAGCATCGACGAGACGACCGAGACGACGCTAGCCACGGCGGATTCGTCGAACCTGCCCGCGGGCGGCACCTCCCTGGAGTTCACCCTTACCCGCAAGACCATCTCAGTGCCGGTCACCGCCACCGAGATCCTTCAAGACGGCGACAAGAAGGTCGCGCACATAGCCTTCGCCGCCTTTTCGGAGGGATCGGCCGCAGCTCTGCGCGCCGAAGTCAGAAGGGCCATCGAGATCGAAAAGGTGCAGGCCATCGTGCTCGACTTGCGCAGCAACGGCGGCGGCATCGTCGGTGAAGCCGTCGGCGTCGCCAGCATCTTCATCGACAAAGACCAGCGCGTCGTAAGCACCGAGGGGCTCCATTCTCCCCAGCAGGTCTACGAGGCTTCGGGTGACGCCTATTCGCAGATTCCCCTGTACGTGCTCACCGACGAGTTCACGGCGAGCGCCTCCGAGATCGTATCGGGAGCCCTCCAGGACTACGGGCGGGCGACCATCGTCGGCGAGACCACCTTTGGCAAGGGCCTCGTGCAGGTGATCGAGCCCCTCAGCAATGGAGGCGCGATCAAGATCACTTCGGCCGTGTACCTCACGCCCAAGGGACGCAACATCAACGACACCGGCATCGAGCCCGATGTGGTCGCACCTGACGACCCCACGACCCCCGGTGTCGACGAGACCCTCGAAGAAGCCCTCGACCTGATCGCCGGCGTCTCCGCACCCTGATGAGCCGGCAGGGGGTGTCGGGCTTTCGACCCCGTTTCTTCGTTCCCGCTGTGTCGGGCCGGTCTGCCGCGGTCGGCGCCTTCATCTCGGGTGATCTGACCGGCGCCGAGTTTGTGCTCAGCTCCGAGGACTCCCATCACGCCCGCGCCGTGCTGCGGCTGCAACCAGGTGACGCATGCGAGGTGGTTGTCGGCGCCCCGCCCGAGGATGTCGTGGCACCGGGGGCCGCGATGCCGGGGGGCCCGACGTCAGGGGCCGCGACCTCCGGGGCCGCCGTTTACGCGGCCACGGTCTCATCGGTCGGCGATCGCGTCGTCGTGAGACTGCAGGGTCGCTTGAGCGAGGAGCTTGCCGGAGCGGCCTATCGTTTCGAAGTCGGCCTCGTGCAGGCCATGGCTCGACCCGCCGTCATGGACTACGTGTTCGAGAAAGGTACCGAGGTGGGGGCGAGCTTCTTCATGCTCGTAGCCTCGGCCGGCTCTCCCTCGTGGGCCGCCGCTTCGGCGAACGATCGGTTGGACCGCTGGAGTCGCATCGTGCGTGAGGCCGCCAAGCAGAGCAAGCAGGTGGCCGTGCCCCGCGTGGTCTTCGCCGGGTCTCCACAGCAGGCTGTCGACCAGACGGCGGTGTTGGGCGCCCGTTCGTTCGTCCTCGATCCGGGAGCGTCGCTCACTCTCGAGGCCGCTCTCAGCGATCCCGGCGGCCGGTGGCCGGGCGCGATAGCCGGTCCCATCGCTCTCTGGGTAGGGCCCGAGAGTGGTTGGACCGAAGGGGAGACCAAGCTGTTCGAGAGGGCTGGATTCACCTCTGCGCGTCTCGGCAGGAGCGTGCTTCGCACCGAGACCGCCGGGGCCGTGGCTGTCGCTGTGGCGCGTCTTGCGCTCGGCGATTGGTAGTATAATCAGCGGCCATGGACGACTGCATCTTTTGTAGGATCGCCAGAGGGGAAATACCGAGCGATTTCGTTCTTGAAGACGCCGACTTCGTCGCCTTTCGCGACATCCACCCCAAAGCCCCCCACCACCTCCTTGTCGTTCCGCGCGAGCACATCGTCTCGCTCAACGACCTTGCCCAGCTGCCCGGGACTCTCGGTGACCGGCTGCTCCGCTTTGTTGTTCGGGCGGCCGAGATCGTCGGTGTGAAGCAGTCGGGCTACAGAGTACTCACCAATGTGGGTCCCGATGCCGGCCAAGAGGTCATGCACCTGCACTTTCACATACTTGGCGGCGAGGATCTGGGGGATTTTCGATGAGCGTTCTCGCCGATCTGCAGGGGCAGGTCAAAGAGGCCTTGAAGGTGGGCGACAAAGATCGGGTGTCTGCTCTCAGGATGATCGTGTGCGAACTGCAGAACGAGCAGAAACGCACCCGTGAGCCGCTCGACGACGCCGCCGAGCTGGCGGTGCTGCGCCGGGAGCTCAAGAAGAGGCAGGAGTCGGTGGAGGCCTTCCGGGCTGGAGGGCGCGACGACCTCGTGGCCTTTGAGGAGTTTGCCGCCGGCCTTATCGAGGCCATGCTTCCCAAACAGATGGACGAAGCGGCCCTGTCGGCCCTGGTCGCTCGTGTCGTCACCGAGACCGGTGCGACTTCCCTTCGAGACATGGGCAAGGTGATGGCCGCCGTGATGGCCGAGGGCGGAGTCCAGGTCGACGGCAAGTTGGCATCGCGCCTTGTCAAGGAGCGGCTATCCTGACGTCACAAAGCTGCAGT
>JAKAHF010000106.1 GCA_021815245.1 Actinomycetes bacterium | reverse complement strand
CCCCCGTGCACCGCGTTGTGCCAGGCATGTCCGACACGATGGCCCGCTCTCGCATCAGAAGCGCGTTCAGAAGAGAGCTCTTGCCCACATTCGGTTTGCCCACGATCGCGGTGCGCACCCCTTGTTCGAGGACACGCCCGACCAGAGCCGTCCTCACTAGGGTCACAAGCGCCAGCTCCACCCTCTCCAGACCGCTGGTCACCTCCGACCAGTCAACGTCGTCGACGTCCTCGTCGGAAAAATCGACACTGGCCTCGATCAGCGCCAAGAGCCGTACCAGGTCCATGCGGATCGCCCTCAGTTTCTCCGACAGGCCACCCTCCAGCTGCCGCACCGACGCTCGCAATGCCGCCGTACTCCGCGCACTCACGATCGCCGCCACGCTCTCCGCCTGTGCAAGATCGATCCGGCCGTTCTCGAAAGCCCTCCGAGTGAACTCGCCAGGCTCCGCCAAACGCCCGCCGTGTTCAAGAACCAGCCGCAACACCGCTCGCTGGGCGGCAAGACCCCCGTGACACTGGATCTCGACGACATCCTCTCGGGTATAGGTGCGCGGAGCCCGCATGACGGCGAGCAACGCTTCGTCGACCACCGCGCCGTTGTGGGGATCCACAACGTGCCCGTACAGGAGCACGTGACTCTCATCGCAACCGACCTCGCCGCCGCGCGCCGGCCGGAAAACCTCCCCCGCAATCTCCACTGCCGTGCGGCCGCTCAGCCTCACTATTCCGATAGCCCCAGGGCCGACGGCCGTCGCTACAGCAACAATCGTATCTTCCCGACCGCGGCATCGCTGCTCTGTCGGACCTGCCGATCTCGATTGCGTCTTGTAGGGCGTCATGGGCAACGACCGCGGGTTGCGCCGGCCTCTGTGCGCTCGCACCGGCAATTGATCAGTCCGTGGGTGTCTTCACCCTCGGGGGCAATGATGATGCCAGAAAACCAACGCGCACACCACGGACATCACACCAGGTCACAGCACGTCCGCGCGGCCACACGCCACACCGGCCCCGCCCCTACGGACAGGCCCTCATTCTCGTCGGCTTGGCTTCTAGCGATTCGGTGAGATGACGACCGATCGGTTGGGCTCCCTGCCCTGGCTGGCCGTGACCACGTCGGTGCGGTTGCGCAGAGTGAGATGAACGATCTTCCTCTCGGCGGGCGTCATCGGCGTCAGACTGGCGGGTCGCCCACGCTTGGCCACCTCGTCGGCCTTGCGAAGCGCCACGCGCTCGATCTGCCGGCGGCGTCGCTCCTTGTAGCCTTCGGCGTCGATTTCGACGTGCTTGCGAGAGTGCGTGCCGGGGAACACCGCGATGCCCGCTAGGTACTCCACCGCATCGATCGTCTGCCCCCTCCGCCCAATAAGAATACCCAGTTCTTCCCCAGCGATATCCGCGCGCAGCTCCTCGGCAGTCTCGGTGATCCGAATCTGTGCTACCAGCCCCATGTCGCGAAGCACCCTCGCCAAGAACCGGCGTAGGCGCTGCCCCTCGGGCGAATCCGCTTCTTCATCTTGCTCTTCATACTCGCCATCGCGCGAGTCCGGGTAGCCCTCGAAGTCGTCTTCGTCGTACCGATCGTCGTCGTAGGGACCCTTGAGAAGCTCCGGAGGCTGCGCATCGTCGTCGGGACCGAAGAAGTCGAACTGCTCACCGACCAACGCGACCTCGACCACGGCATCGACTGCACCCACCCCCATGAACCCCTCTTCGGGTGGGATGACTATCGTTACCTCATACTGGTCGTCACCAAGTTCGCCAGGCGCGAAATCCAGCTCAGCTAGAGCTCTTTGGACCGCCAGTTCCACGGTTCTGCCGCTGGCCTGGGCTACCCGCTGGTTTCCCCTGTTGTCCCGTCTTTTGGCCACTGGTCTTGCCTCCAGTCTTCCCAGCCGCTGGAGCAGGAGCCTTTCCCGTCGTAGTGCCCTTCGCCGGTGTCTTGGCGGTGGCGCCACTTGAAGTCGCCTTGCCGGCAGGCTTTGCCGGAGGCTTGGCCGTCGCTCTGGCTGGAGTCTTCCCGGCCGCGCGCACCGGGGTGGTCTTCTGTTTGTCAGCACTAGGCATAACCGGAACCGGTGCCGGTACGACCTTCTCAAGCACGAACTGCTGTGCGATGGTCCACACGTTCGAGGTGATCCAGTAGATGAACAGACCTGCTGGCCACTTGTAGATGAACATGAAGATGCCGATCATCAGCGGCATGATGTACGCGATGACCTTCTGCTGGCCTGCGCCCTTGCGCGCCATCTGCCACGAAGACAGGAACTGGCTCGCAATGTACAGGAACATCAGGACTATGTCGAAGTGCGTGATGTCCCTGATCCACAGCCAGCCGACAGGGGCCGAATGCCACACAGCCGCGAAGGTGCCGACGTCGGGCGGAATGCTCCACCATGCCGCCTGCCCCTGCTCTCGCAGCATGTAGAAGAGCCCCAGAAACACGGGCATCTGCAGCAGCAATGGCAAGCATGACCCAAACGGGCTTACATTGTTCTCGCGGTAAAACTCCATCATCTTCTGGTTCAGAAGCTGACGGTCGTCTTTGTACTTCTCCTGCAGCAGCTTCAACTGGGGCTGCAGCGCCTGCATTGACCGCATGCTCTTGATCTGCCGCCACGTCAGAGGAATCAGAACGATCCTTACCACGATGGTGAGCAGCACGATCGCCCACGACCAACTGACGCCGACGTTCTCCTGCAGGAACCTGAGGATCCAGAAGAAGAAATCGCTAAGCGGAGAGAAGAAACTTTCCATATACTCCAGCTACTTCATAAAGAATAGTCTGGCCATTAACCCACGGATCTATGATAGTGACCCACTCGACCCGCGCAGCAGGCGTCAGCTCTCGCTGCCCGCGCTCTGCGCCCAAAGACGCTCTGCCTCTGCACCGGATCGTATCCGCCCAAGCTCCACGGATTGCACCGCAGAAGCCGCCAACCGGCAAGCACGAACCCCCGCAGCGCTCCATACTCGCGGATCGCGTCGATCGCGTACTGGGAACACGAGGGGTAGTACTTGCACCGCTGCGGCAGCGCGGGGGAGATCACGACCTGATAGCCGCGCACAAACCAGATCAGGAACGTCCTGATGGGCCTGCCTGCTTTCCTCAAGGAGATGGCCAACACCCGTCCCCCTACCCTACGAGAGAGGCCTTGCGAAGCACCTCGTCTACCTTTTCTTCCACAGCAGTGAACCCACTCGTCTCCAGGAGGTCGACGATGGGAGCTCGAGCTATGAGCACCAAGTCGACGTTCTCCCTCAGCCCTTCCACCCTGCCCCGATAGGCCTCCCGCAAAACCCGCTTGATGCGGTTACGATCAACGGCCGTACCGAGTCGCTTCGACACAGAGAACCCAACACGCGGCCCACTCTCACTCAACTCGGTCGCACCAGACGCGGTGCGCTCGAAGCAGTATAGAACGAGATACTTGCTCGCGACGGACCGTCCGGCGCGGTATACACGTGCGAAGTCTTCAGATCTGGACAGTCGGCCCGTAGACCGATTCACGTCCGCCTACGCAGAGAGACGTTTGCGACCCTTGTCGCGCCGGCGCTTGAGCACGGCACGCCCCGCGCGGGTGCTCATACGCTCACGAAAGCCGTGAACCTTCTTGCGGTGGCGTTTGTTCGGTTGATAGGTCCTTTTCACGTCCCCTCGATTCTCATCATCGGTTAACGAGCGTTTGGCGCCGACGACGCCCGGCAACGCTCGCAATAGACAAGTCCGTCACCACCCTCGCGCTACACGCCATGTTGCGCGCGCACAAAGGGTGCCGAAGTATACAATTCCGCCCCGCGCCCGTCAATCGGAGTCGTAGCCCCTTGTACCAGCCCGGCCCGGCCATTCTTCCCATCGCTACTGCTCACTCTATAGACCCTCGGCGATTTGTCGACCTGGCTTTCCCTCCGCGGCGCCCGAGGACGTGTCGCTGCGAGCGTACACAGGTGCCTGTGGAAACTGTGGACAATCCTCACAAGCACGCAGGCCACCGGCCACTTCCTCCGGCGCACTGTGGACGCTCGCCGACTCGTGGCCGCCCGCAGCGCACGATGCTCACGGGTTCGCAGCCTCTCCGGGACCCACCTCGGCCCCTCCGCCCTCCCCAAACTCCTCTCGACTCTCCCTCCGCCCCCTCGCAGGGGGTCCCCTTTCGTCACGACCTGCTGTCGGCTGCATCAACCGACAGCGCGCGGGCCGCGTTCGACACACCGCCGCGCTTTTCTACCCCGACGATGGCCCGGGGCGCGGACTATACGAAAGGTAGTTTTCCCCATCTTCAACAGAAAATGTGGTGTATGCGGGCATAGTCTTCCGGCTTTCTCAACCTTTTGCACAGCTGTGGACTGCGCTGTGGATAACCAAGCCGTTTTCCCTGCATTCGAGCAGTCTCTGACCCATGAATCCTAGGCGCTGGGAAGCTCCGCAAGACACAAAGCAATGCAGTTTGCGGACTTCCTCGCGCACAAAGCCTGTGGAAAAAGCACCAGTAGCTGTCTAGAATGGCTACAGCTTCCGGCACGGCCCGCGTGTATCGCTATCGTGAGGTCCGAACCATCCCATGAGCGATGACGTTCTCGCAGATCAGCAGGTCGATTCCCGCCCGGGAGCTCCTCGCATAGCCATATACCTCGATCCCCACTCGGCACCTCAGGTCGTCTCCATCGGCGAGCTCCCTCTTTCGGAGGATGGCTGGGGGCGTCTTGCTCACGCGGTAGCCACCCAAGCCTTCGATCTCGCCAGGGACCGCGGGGGACAGATCCCTTTCGCGGTCTTCCAAGAGTTGGTGGACAACCTCGTACACGCCTCGTTCACCGGAGTCGTCGTGACCATCCTCGATAATGGCAACACACTCCGGGTCAGCGATAGCGGACCCGGCATCCCCGACAAGGAGGCCGCTCTGCGGCCGGGGTTCACGTCAGCAGGGGAGGCGGCGCGTGCGTGCATCCGCGGAGTCGGGTCGGGTTTGCCCATCGTCGCCGACATCCTCGCCGGGCTCGATGGTACGCTGCAGATCGAGGACAACCTGTCGCGGGGCACCGTCGTCACCGCCAGGGTGCGACCTCGAATAGAGACACCCCTCGCACCCACACCCATCCCGACCTATAATCTCACTGACCGTCAGTTGCGCACGTTGCTCCTGACGGTAGAACTAGCCCCCGTCGGCCCGACCCGCGTCGCCCAAGAGCTCGGCGTATCCACGTCGACGGCTTTTCGCGACCTCGCGGCGTTGCAGCAGGCGGGATATGTCGCCTCCGGGGAGGGAGGGCACCGCTCCGTGACCGAGTCAGGACTCGAATATCTCGATGCCGTGCTCCAGACGGCGATTCCTAGAAACTGACGCATGACGTCCTATCGAACGACGGAGAATAGCGGGGTGGAGAGCACGAGCAGCGATCCGATCTGGGAGCAGGCTCTCGACCTCATCTCCCAACAAGTCAACGAGGGCACGTACCGAATCTGGTTTGAGCCCACCATCGGTCTCGGTCTGCGCGACGGCACCTACTCCGTGGGCGTAGCTTCTGATTTCGCGCGCGACTGGATCGACACGCGCTTCCGCTCGCTCATGTCCGACGCGGTCGCGCAGGTGTTGGGCGAGACGGTAGGCTTCACTATCGTCGTCGCGCCCGGTCTCGCCCGGACCGACTTGTACGAAGCTCCCGCCAAAGGGCGTTCGGCGGCTTCGCCCGCGGCCTGGCCGTCACGCGCGCCTGTCATAGGTCTGCGCCCCTCTTCCGACTCCGACACTCTCTCGGCGCCCTTCGCCTCTTCACCCGACCCCGTTCCACCCGTGGGCTCATCCCTTGGTGCCACTGACCGCCTTCCCGCGATGTCGGGCCTCATGGGCAAGTACACCTTCGACACCTTCGTCATCGGCGCGTCCAACCGCTTCGCTCACGCCGCCGCTCTCGCCGCCGCCGAAACCCCGGGCATCAAATACAATCCGCTCTTCATATATGGCGGGGTTGGACTTGGCAAGACGCACCTCCTCCAGGCCATCGGCAATTACGCTCTCCGCAACCACCCGACTCTCAAGGTGCGCTACGTCACTTTGGAGACCTTCACGAATGACTTCATCAACTCGCTCCGCGACGACACGATCGAGGGATTCAAGAATCGCTACCGCACGATCGACATCCTACTCATCGACGACGTGCAGTTTCTTCACAAGAAAGAACAGACCCAGGAAGAGTTCTTCCACACCTTCAACGCCCTGTACGATTCCGGCAAGCAGATCGCCATCACCTCCGACCGCCATCCCAAGGGTCTCAACACACTCGAGGACCGCTTGGTGTCTCGTTTCGAATGGGGCTTGATCACCGATATCCAGCCCCCCGACCTCGAGACCCGGGTCGCCATTCTCCGCAAGAAGGTCAAGGGCGACAATATCGGGCTTGCCGACGATGACGTGCTCATGCTCATCGCTTCACGTGTGCCCACCAACATCCGAGAGCTCGAGGGCTGCCTCACCCGCGTCGTCGCCTTCGCCTCCGTCACGAAGCATCCCATCACCGTCGACCTGGCCCGCGAGGTACTCAAAGACATTCCCGAGACGCCATCCACCCGCGTGACCATCGATGCGGTACTTTCCGCCGTGGCCGAGACCACCGGCGTCTCTGTGACCGAGATCATCGGCGATAAACGCTCACGCGCCATCGTCGAGAGCCGTCATCTCGTCATGTACCTCTCCCGCGACCTCACTGACGCCAGCCTGCCCAAGATCGGCGAGCGCATCGGCGGTCGAGATCACACCACCGTGCTGCACGCGGTCGACAAAATAACCAAACTCATCCAAGAAGACCGCGAGATGTATAACCTTGTACAGAGGCTGACCAGCAAGGTGAAGGCTGCGCGGTGAACACTTATCCACACTCCTCTGTCGACAACCGGTGCACCCCCTGTGGATGCCGGCCGTCCTTTCCGCTTGCTCAGCCCAAAGGCCGATGGGTCCCCCGACTATCCCCGGTCAATCCACAGCCGTGTCTTTCTCCTACTCCGCGTCTCTCCCCTGATTCCTCGGATCTCACGACTCTTGTCAACACTTTCAACACCCCCTATTACCACGCCGACTCTCTTTACAAACTCTTAGAATCAATAGGCATGAC
>JAKAHF010000105.1 GCA_021815245.1 Actinomycetes bacterium | reverse complement strand
TGTGTAGTGTGGCCCACCTAGAAGAGATCCACTTCCTGTGGCGGCCGGTGTTGCGCGATGCACGCGACGACCACGTGCTGGAGTTGGCGGTCGAGGCAGGATGCGGGGTCATCGGCACGCACAATGTCAGAGACTTCGCGGGGTGTGAGGACTTCGGGGTAGAGGCAGTCACTCCCGGCGAGTTCTTGAGAAGGATCGGAGGTCAGTCGTGAGTACCATCAGCCTACGTCTACCGGAGTCGCTCCACAAGAAGGCACGTGAACTGGCCAAGTCGGAGGACATCTCCATGAACCAGCTCATCACCACGGCGCTTGCCGAGAAGATGTCAGCCCTTATGACCGTCGAATACTTGCAGGAGCGCGCCTCCCGTGGCGACCGTGGTCGGTTCGAGCGTGCGATGGCCAAGGCACACGATATCGAGCCGGATGAACATGACAGGTGACCGATGCCCAACAAGCCGGTGCAACAGACCAGCGAAGCTGGCGGCTGATCGGCTGCGACGATGTGCACGAGCCGACGATTGATTCGGGGAAACCAAATCCAAATTCAGAGCCTGAGGTAACGGCATGAGTGAGTCTGACGCCATCGATCGAAATCCTCAGGGACCTCATACGGTCGACTCGCTGAGTAGAGACCTAGGCCGCTTAGGCATCACTGCGGGGATGGTCGTGATCGTGCACTCATCCCTGAGTTCTATAGGATGGGTGTGTGGCGGAGGGGTGGGCGTCGTGCTAGCGCTTGAGCGGGTGCTTGGAAGCGAAGGCACGCTCGTCATGCCCACGCATTCGGGAGACCTGTCCGATCCGGCGACGTGGGAAAACCCGCCGGTCCCGCAATCATGGTGGGAGAGTATCCGTGACAGCATGCCCGCATATGATCCGTTCATGACTCCGACGCGCGGCGTCGGTGCGATCCCGGAGGTCTTCCGAAGGCAGTCCGGAGTAACGCGAAGCATGCATCCAACCTACTCGTTCGCTGCTTGGGGTCGGGAGAGCGCGTATGTCACCGCTGGCGAGAAGCTGGATTCCGCGATGGACGTGGATAGTCCCCTGGGGCGCTTGCGAGAGCTGGATGGGCACGTACTGCTGCTAGGCGTCGGGCACGCTATCGAGATATCGACTTCGACTGCCGAGACTTCGAAGAGATCGGGGCTGCCTTCGAAGCGAGGGGCGCCTGCCGGGTCGGCAGAGTCGGCAACGCGACCGCGAAGTTGATGCGGCAGAGGGACCTGGTGCAGTTCGCGGCTAATTGGATGCTTGCGCATCGAAGTGGGCCGGTGGCCGTCGATGGTACATAACAAGATCCTCCGCGAGGGGAACCTCCCCGCTACTGAAATGGGTCATTGATCTCTCTCGCGATTCGGGCGCGCGGCAGCTAGAGGTGGGTACCGGCACGTTCGACTATCAACTTGCGTTCTACCAGCGGCATGGCTTTTGCGTTACCAGCATCGACCATGACTTCTTCGTCAAGAACTACCCTGAGCCGATCTTCGAGGACGGAATACAGCTCGTTGACATGCTGCGCCTTTCGCTGAGGTACTCGAGCAAGGCGCACGAGGGCCAAACACCTGTCCCAAGAAGAGGACAAGAAGCCCTGCCATGAAGGAGTCCCAAGACGGCACTTCAATTCCCGACTGGATCCCCGCCGAGGACTACGCGCGGCTGCTCGGCGATGCGGAGCGCGAAAGACACGGGATCATCTTTGTGGCATACGCGCGGCCGCTGGAACGATGGTGAGCAGGTCGGGTCCCTCGACTTCCGGGCCCGGAGACACCGATGGCAGATGCCGCACGCTCGTATCCCGACTCGCTTACGGTGGAGCTGATTGCTCCCTGTGGTATGGACTGCGGGATCTGCATCGGTCACCTTCGCGATCGCAAGACCTGTCCCGGCTGCAACGACCCGGACGATTCCGCCAAGGCCCATCACTGCGCCGCGTGCACGATCAAGCGCTGCGAGCAGCTTGCTTGTTGGTAGGAGTCCAGGCACGAGTATCATGGACAGCGGGCGCGGCTGATGCGTCTGAGCGCAAGGCAGAACTGAGGTGCTTCGTGGCGGAGCGTTCCAAGAGTCGTAGGCGGTGGGTCGCGGTAGGCGTGATCAGTCTCCGCGTACTGGTTGTGGTGGCTTGCTGCGCCGTATTCCTGGTGCTGACCGGCATCATCGCTGAACCAGAGACGGTGATCGAAAGCATCGTCAGAACATTCTCGGGGCGCTAGCTGCGCCATGTCCTCCGGCTCGGGAATGGGAGACGATGAAGACACCATCGTGGCAATACGACGAATTCAGACAAGTCGGCACCGACTACGACGATCCGAGGCACGTTGAGGCCTACGACGCTCGCCATGCGCAATTCCGAGACGTCGATGCCGAGTGCACCGGCATCCTCGATCTGCTTGGCCTCGCGTCACAATCTACAGTGATCGAACTGGGCACAGGCACGGGTGCCTTTGCGATCCACGCGGCGCGACGTTGCGCGAGGGTGTATGCGGTCGACGTTTCCAGGCCGATGCTCGACTATGCTCGCCAGAAGGCGGTCGCCGCGGGTCTGAGGAACATCGAGTTCCACCATGGAGGCTTCCTGACATACGAGCACGAGGCCGAGCCGGTGGACGCTGTCGTCACGTGCATGGCCTTCCATCATCTTCCCGATTTCTGGAAGAGTGTCGCCCTGCGCCGCATCTGCGACATGCTCAGGCGTGGCGGACAGTTGTTCATCAACGATGTCGTGTTCGAGGAAGCCGGGGCGATCGACAGTATTTCGCGTTGGATCGACCGGCTCGCCGAGCTCGGAGGGCAGCAGTTGCGAGAGGAAGTCGCCGCCCACGTTCGTGAAGAGTACTCGACGCTCGACTGGATTATGGAGGGTCTTCTCACAAGGGCTGGGTTCAGCATCCGGTCGAAAGAGATGAGTTCGGGTGTGCTGGGGACCTATGTGTGCGTGAAGGAAACCGCATGAACACTCGCAAGTACTACGACATCACCCATCGCGAGCATGTGATCTGCAACCCCACGAGCGAGGAGAAGCTCGACCACCTTGTGCGACTGCTGCGGCTTTCCGCCGGTGCACGCGTGGTGGACATCGCTTGCGGCAAGGGTGAGTTTCTCATCCGTCTGGCTGAGGCCTACGGGGTGAATGGTCTGGGCATCGATCTCTCATCCTTCTTCATCGCCGAGGCGCGGGAACGGCTGGAGGCGCGGGCGCCCAGCGCCGAGGTCACCTTCAGGGAAATGGACGGCGCCGAATTCGAACCGAAGGAACCCCACAGCTATGCCGTGGCATCGTGCATCGGCGCCAGCTGGATCTACGGGGGCCATGGGGGAACGTTGGACGCGCTCACATCCATGGTCGCGCCCGGCGGCTGGGTGATCGCGGGCGAGCCCTATTGGCTGAAGGAGCCATGCGAGGAGCACCTCACGGCTCTCGGCCTTTCGAAGGAGGCGTTCGGCACGCATATCGGCAACGTCGAGGCCGGGCAGAAGCGGGGGCTCGACCTGGTTCACACCCTTGCCAGCAACGCCGACGACTGGGACAAGTACCAGGGACTCCAGTGGTCGGCCTTGGTCGAGTACGCCTACTCAGATCCCGACGACGCGGATCTGCCGGACATCGCGCGACGAGTGGACGACGACAAGGCGGCCTATCTTCGCTGGGGTCGAGACACGATCGGATGGGCGATCTACGTCTTCAGACGTCCTCCCCGCTGAGGCACCGCGTCAGCCGCCTAGCTGCGCGCGCGGTCGACTTCCGGCGCCGCCTATGCGTGGAGTACGATGGACGTCGGCGCGGAAGACGGACGAGAAGGAGCCACATGGCTGAGACGGCCGGCACGCCATCTTCCCCGGGGTCCAGACGGCAGTGGTCGACGACGGGACCTCACTCCAGGCTTGGCGTCGCCTCCCTAGTGCTGGGCATAATCGCGCTGGTACCGCTCTTCGTCTGCATCCTCACGGTCGTATCGTATGCGTCGGGGCCACCAGACTATGAGGGCACCGGTACGGCTATAGCGGCCGCGGTGCTCGGGGTCGGCTCTACGTTCGTCCTCGGCCTCACGGTGGTATCGCTCGTGCTCGCGTTCAAAGGCAGACAGAAGAAGCACCTCAATACACCCCTCGCGATGCTTGGCGCGTGGGTTGCCTGCGCAGACATCGTAATCCTGTTCGCGACTTGGATAGCGTTCGACGTGGTCTGAAGTGATGGAGGGCTGGTGGAGCTGATCGTACGCAACGCGCGACCTGATGATGCGGCTGCCATCCTGAGCATCCTCAATCCGATCATCGTTGCCGGTCGGCAGACAGTGTTCGATGGTCCCTTCACCGAGGAGGCCGAGCGGCGGTACATCGCGGAGCTTCCCCCGCGGGGCATATTCCACGTGGCCGTACTGCCGGCGGGCGACCGGATCGTAGGCTTCCAGAGTATGGAGCCGTTCGCGACCTACACTGCGACCTACCGCAGCCAGGGCTTTCGAGTGGTCGGCGTGGCCGAGAGACAAGCGAAGATCGGCGAGCAGTTCATCGATGAGGTACTCGTCGAGAGGCTGCTGTGACGAGGATGACGCCCGACTCCGCGCCTCAGCTGACAGTCGAGCCCCGCGCGATGCGGTGCGTGCTGTTCGACTGGGGCAATACGCTCATGGTCGACTTCCACGAATACTCCGGCCCCATGTCGTCGTGGCCACGCGTCGAGGCTATCCCTCATGCGCGCGAAACGCTCACGCGCCTCCGTGCATCCGGATGGATGATCGCGCTTGCGACCAACGCCGCCGACTCCGATGAGCCTGAGATTCGCGCCGCTCTGGCCCGCGTTGCCCTGGACGAACTGGTCGATCGCGTCTACTGCTCGCGGGGCGTGGGTCACGCCAAGCCTTCGCCTGAGTTCTTCGCCCACATCATCAGCGACACAGGGCTCCCGGCCTCTCGGATCGTCATGGTCGGCGACAGTCCCACGAATGACGTCGCGGGTGCGCGGGGCGCAGGCATGCCGGCAGTGCTCTACCGCCCCGGCGCGACGGTATGTCACCATGACGGCGGCTGGTGGGTCGTGGGCAGCCTATTGGACCTGCCGGCGCTTCTCGAGACAACTCAAACGTCCGCTGCGCCGGCCGAAGGAGGACGTATGTCAGGGGGTATCTTCAAGTGGGCCGCTCCCTTGTTCGCCTTGGCGGCGAGAAGGTGGGACGACGATGACGCCGCGCTCTTTGCCGACTGGCTGAGGCCGTCGGTGCCCCGCGGGGGGAGTCTCCTCGACCTTGGCGGGGGCACCGGGAAGCTCGGCAGCCTCCTGTCTCGCGCACTTGAGTGCTCCGTCACTATTCTTGACGCGAGTCCCCATATGCTTCGCTACACCGCCGGCATGCCGGGCGTGACGGGTGTGCTGGGCGATGCCGCGGCCCTGCCGTTCGAAGACGCGTCGTTCGACGGGGTTGTCGTTGTCGATGCGTTTCACCACTTCCCGCGGCAAGCCGACGTGGCCCGAGAGATCGCCCGTGTGTTGAAGTCGGACGGGGTCGTGGTGGTGGCTGAGCTCGATCCGACCCATCCGGGTGTGAGAAGAGTCGCCACGCTCGAGCGATGGCTGCGCGAACCGGCCACGTTCCTCGAGCCGTGCAAGATCGCGGATCTCTTCTCGGCGGTCGGCATTGAGGGGCGTTGCCATCCGCAGAGTCGGGCGGCGTACGCGTTCGTGGGTGTGAAGGGAGAACCATGCGGGTCATAGTGGCCACAGAATCGCATCTGCCGGATGTGTTGCGGGTCGAGCGCGAGGCGTTCGGCCAAGATGACGAAGGGGCCCTCGTGAACGATCTCATGAACGATCCGAGCGCCGCGCCGATCCTCTCGCTGCTTGCCGTGGAGGGTGATCGCGCGGTCGGGCACGTCTTGTTCACGGCTGCCCATGTCGCAGAGGCGCCCGCCGCCGCGAAGGTCAGTCTGCTGGCCCCGCTGGCGGTCGTTCCCGAGCTTCAACGTAAGGGGATCGGTGGGAAGCTGATCGAGCGCGGCCTCGAACTGCTCTCGCAAGCGGGGGTGGATCTGGTGTTCGTCCTTGGACACCCGGAGTACTATCCGCGCCACGGATTCGAACCGGCGGGCCGTCTGGGGTTTGCCGCTCCATTCCCGATTGCAGAAGAAGACGCGGGCGCTTGGATGGTCCAGGCTCTGACCCCCGGGGTCATCGGGTCTGTTCGAGGAACGGTGGCGTGCGCCGACGCGCTGAGCAAACCCGAATACTGGCGGGAGTAGCCTTGTTCGATTTCTTGACCGAGGTCAACCGGCGTCCCGAGCCGTTCTCCGAGTACACGGCGCGAGAACTCTGGACCGACCCACACACAGCGCAACGCATGCTCGCCTACCACCTCGACGCGACCGTGGATGCGGCCTCGAGGAACCACGCGTTCCTCGATCGTTCGGCCGAGTGGATCGTGTCGCACTTCGAGCTTCAGCCCGGAGACAGGGTGGCCGACTTCGGATGCGGCCCCGGACTCTATGCCCAACGCCTCGCGCGCGCCGGTCTGCGGGTCACCGGGATCGACTTCTCGAGCAACTCACTCCGCTACGCGCGAGAGGCGGCCGCGAACGAGGGCCTCGATATCGATTTCGTCGAAGCGGACTACATGGAGTACGAGACCGACTCTCGCTTCGATCTCATCATGATGATCATGTGCGACTTCTGCGCGCTCGGTCCCGATCGGCGGGCCTTGTTGCTGCGCAAGTTCCGCTCAATGCTGGCCGACGGTGGCGCGGTTCTGCTCGACGTGTACTCTCCGCGAGTGCTCGCTTCGCGCGAAGAGGCGGCGACCTACTCTCGCAACCTGCTCGACGGGTTCTGGTCGGCGGACGAGTACTACGGTTTTCTCAACACGTTCAAGTACGAGGACGAGCTGCTTCTCTTGGACAAGTACACCATCGTCGAGCGTGCCCGCGTCCGCCGGGTCTTCAACTGGCTGCAATGCTTCACACCCGCCATGATCGAGGGCGAGTTCATGAGCAGTGGGCTGCAGGTGGCGAGGTACTGGAACGACGTGGCGGGAAGCAAGTACGACTCGAGCTCGACCGAGTTCGCGGTCGAGGCGGTCGCCACCGTGACCGATTCGGAGCGCCCCTAGCACCAGTCTACAGC
>JAKAHF010000104.1 GCA_021815245.1 Actinomycetes bacterium | reverse complement strand
GGACCGCCTCCTCTGTCTCTCCTGGCACACGCCACACTCACGGACGGCGCCGACCACCGCTTCGAGATTGTCGAGTTCCGGGCATTCGGCCACGGCACCCGGATCAAGCGTGTACCCACCACCGGACATCCGAGGCGGGTGTTGCGGCTCCCTTTCGCACCGTTTGACAACTGCCCCGCGTGACTCTAGTATCCTATTACGCAATACGAATACATACTAGATGGCTGGAGTGAGGCGCTCGCACGGACTGGACTGGCCTCGAGAATCGACGTCGTCCCCACGCGCGACAGCGCCAAATAGTGTTTCGCAGGAACGAGAGTAGGCCTACCGAGTAGACGAGGCACGGAAGGGGGTGTGCCACACATCAGACAGGCTCTTCTCAACCGGACTGCCTACGTCGAAGAAAGAGACTTGGTTCGTGAAGCTCGACACTCATGGAGGGAAAGAGGGATGAGTCGAAAGACGCTTGCTTTGGCGATTTGCTTGCTCCTAGGCCTTGTGTTGGCACTGGCTGCCTGCGGCGGCACCCAGGAACCTGCTGCGACGACCGGATCCAGTACGACCGTGGGTTCATCCGCCAGCACCGAAGCCCCCGCCACCACTCAGACAACCGCAGGCGGCGCCGAGGCCAAGACACTCAAGATCGGAGCTTCAGCATCCTTGAACGGGCCCATGGGGATCGCCTCGAAGAACTGGCTTGAGCTCTACGCGAAGATGACCAACGACGGCGGCGGCCTGAAGGTCGGCGAGGACAGCTACATGATCGAGTTCGTGATCTACGACGACCAGGGCGATGCGACCAAGTCCGCGGACAACTGCAAGCGGGCCGTGCTGGACGACGGCGTGAAGTTCTGGCTCGGCAACCAAGCGGCTGCACCTCCCATGGAGATCGCCATCACCGACCCGGCCAAGGTGATCAATATCGGCTACGACATGACCGGCGCCGGGGCCGACCCAAAAGTCGGCTACTACTGGACCGTCGGAGGTTTCTTCAATAGCGGCCTCATGTACCGCGTGCAGAAGGATGTCATCGCGGCCGGCGTCAAGAGCTACGTATCGGTGAAGCCGGACAACGAGATGGGCCACTTCGCTGACATGGGGCTGAACAATGTGTGGAAGCTGGCAGGTCCCGACGTAGAAGCGCTGGGCACGGTGTTCGTCAATCCGGCTACCGTGGACTTCAGCGCCGTGGCCACCAAGGCGATAAGCAGCAACCCCGACTGCGTCGATCTGGCGTATCTCGGCCTGATCCCCAATTCGGTTCCGCAGATGTATCGCGCCCTGGCCGATGCCGGCTACAAGGGCATCATCCTTCCCGGGATCTTGAGCCAAGACCAGCTTGACCAGCTGGTCCAAGCGGTGGGGAAAGAGATCGTCGAAGGGGGTGAATGCCCCTCGTACGACACCACCGGCCAGAAGGACCCCCGCATGCGGCAGTTCCTCGACGCCTACGAAAAAACGTACGGAGGCGCAGACATCACCACCACCAACGTCATGGACGAGATGCTAGTGCTCGAGGACGCGATCGTGAGGGCCGGCAGCATCGACACCGACGCGGTCAAGGCCGCATTGGACGAAGGAGGCCACCCGGTGCAATCACTCCTCGGGATCATCCAGCTCTTTGCCCGCGCCGAGATCGATCCAAACCGGGCAAGCTCGGCGGGCGGGAGCAATCCGATCGCGCGAATAGTAGACGGCAAGCTGACCAACTTCTCGTTTGCGACCGTGAAGGATCAGTATCTGGTGACCATCGCGGCGAACATGTTGGCCGACGCCTACAAGCCGTACTGGGCGCAGAAAGGGTACCCGACGTTCCCTGAGGCCGAGAAGGCACAGAGCACCATGAAGTGGTCGGACATCGGGATCGCCGGGCAAGACTAGAGACAGCACGGGCACGAGTGCAGGCCGCCTGAGGTGCTCATGAGTGCGGGCCTCTTCTTCCAGATCCTTATCAACGGCATCATGATGGGTGGCACGTACGCCCTAGTGGCGTCAGGACTGACGCTCACTCTCGGCGTGATCAAAGTGTTCAACTTCGCCCAGGGCGACTTCCTCATGCTGGCGGCTTTTGCCACCTACGCCATAGTTGTCGCCCTGGGACTCCCATACTGGGTCGCCGTGCTGGTCAGTTTCATCGGCATGGCCGCGCTGGGCATACTGGTCTACTTCGGCATCATCGCCAGGACGCTCCGCCACGGTTTCTTCAACTCGATGCTTGCGACTGTCTTTCTCGCCACGATCATCGAGCAGGGATCGGTGATCACGTTCGCAAGTCAAACGAGGTCGTTGCCCGTGGTCGTCAAGGGAACAGCCGCCCTAGGAACGGTCACACTGCCGTACTCGCGGCTGCTGGTGATAGGCATCTCGCTGGTTGTTCTCCTTGCCCTGCACTTCTTCATGAAACGCAGGGTGGGCAAAGCCATGCTCGCGTCGGCCGAGAACAGTGACGTGGCCGCACTCATGGGAATAAACCCCAACCGCATATTCTGGATGACGATGGCTGTGGGCTGCGGGCTCAGCGGTATCGCCGGGGCCATCGTGGCGCCGGTGTATGGCGCCTATAGCGGGATGGGCTCGGTCATCTTCTCCAGAGCGCTCCTTGTTCTGATGGTAGGAGGCATGGGAAGCATGTCGGGCGCTCTGGCGGGCGCCTTCCTTGTCGGCATCCTCGAGAGCTTCACCTTCCAGTTCCTGGGCTACTGGAATCTTCTCGTAGTCCTGGTGCTGGTCGGCATACTCATGTACTTCCGGCCCGGTGGACTCATGGGGAAACCGATGCCGTTGCCCGGCGAGTGATGGGACAGGACCAAGCCGTGTCGAGAACCAGACTCGTGGCGCTCATGGTGGTGGGACTGGCGGTGGTCACCTTGCCCCTGTACGCCACCCCATACATGATCCAGATCGCGACCACCACGACGTGCTTCGCCATGCTGGGCCTGGCTTTCGGCCTGGGGATGCGGGTAGGACTGCCGCGCCTCGACATAGCTGCCTGGTGGGGTGTCGGGGGCTACACAACCGCGGTGCTGATGAAATACGGGGTCTCGTTCTGGCTGACCGTGCCGGCGGGTGGGCTGATAGCGGTCGTCATCAGCTTCCTGGTGTTTTCGCTGGCTCTTCCCAGGGGTATGGTCGCCTTCTTCGTGTTCAGCATGGTCATCGCAATGGCCTTTTCCCAGGTATTCGGTTCACTGTCGTTCCTTGGTGGCTGGGGAGGGATGACGAATGTGCCGTCGCCGACCATCTTCGGCTTTGCGCTCGACACCCAGAATCGCATCTACTACCTGGGGTTGGTGTTCGTGGTGGTGACCATCGCGGCCTATCTGGCTTTCTACCACTCTCGGATAGGACGCGCCTGGGACGCCATCACGTCGAGTCCGAGATTGGCCAGTTCGGTGGGAGTCGATGTCGTTCGCTATCGGATGGTCAACATCCTTGTCGGCAGTTTCTTCATCGCGGCGGCCGGCAGCTTCTACGTGATCCACTACCACGCCGCCATCCCGTCTGTGTTCAGCTTCAATGCGGGCGTGAACACCATCGCTTTTCTCTTCATCGGCGGCTTCACGCACAGCCTCGCCGGGCCCGTCCTGGGAGCCTTCATCGTGACCTTCATCCCCGAGTACCTCCAATCCGCGCAGACTCTGAGACCGATCATCATCGCGGCTGTGGTGATCTTCATACTCATGTTCCTGCCCACGGGGGTACTGGGGATCTGGGACGACAGGATCAAGCCCATCCTAGTCGCCCGGCGACAGGAAAAGGGGGGGTGATCTTGGCGTTGCTCGAAGTCGAGAACCTGTCGATGAGCTTCGGCAGGCTGCAGGCGCTCTGCGGGTTCACCGTGACGGTGTCGCCCGGGGAGATCCTGAGTCTCATCGGGCCGAACGGCGCAGGCAAGACCACCTTCTTCAACCTTGTCACAGGCACGTACCGGAGTACCGGCGGGCGGATCGTCTTCAAGGACGAGGACATCACCGATCTGCCGACCCACAAGATCGCTCAGCTCGGTATCGCCCGGTCGTTCCAGCAGACCTATCTGTTCGCGTACTCTTCGGTGCTGGCCAACGTGATGATGGGCTGTCACATCGCTTCGGGAGTAGGACCGGTAAAGGAACTGCTGCACACGAAGGCGGCTCGCCGGATGGACGCCCTGGCGCGGCAGACTGCCCTCGAGATCATCGACTTCATGGGGCTGACCGATCTAAAGAACGAAGCGGCCGGCACCCTCCCGCACGGACACCAACGCTCCCTGGGAGTGGCCATCGCTCTGGCATGCCGCCCCACTCTGCTGCTGCTCGACGAACCAGTGACGGGCATGAACCCGACCGAATCGGCGCAGATGGTGAATCGGATCCGCCAGATACGAGAGCGGGGCATAACAATCGTCTTGGTCGAGCATGCCATGGACGTCGTGATGGGAGTGTCCGACCGCATCGTGGTCATCAGCCACGGCAGCGGGATAGCGGAGGGACGACCCGACGAGATAAAGACCAACCCCCAGGTCATCGAGGCCTATCTGGGCACGAGGGGAACGCAGGATGCTGCTTGAGATCAAGGATCTCTGGGTTCACCATGGCCGGGGAGAAGCGCTCCGAGGGCTGTCGATGCAGGTGGAGGAGGGCACGATCGTCACGCTCTTGGGGGCCAACGGTGCGGGCAAGACGACAACCCTCAGGACCATTTCGGGCCTCAAGCGTCCCACGCGCGGCGAGATATGGTTCCGCGGCCGGCGGATCGACAACATCTCCGCCAGCGAGATCGTGCGCCGAGGCATCGCCCACGTACCCGAAGGGCGTCAACTCTTCTACAGCATGACCGTGCAGGACAACCTGGAGATGGGTGGATACCTGCTCAGGTCGAAACGGCAGTTTCAGAAGAACCTGGAAGGGCTATTGGAGCACTTCCCAGCCGTCAGGGAACGGATGAAACACAAGGCCTCGGATCTGAGCGGCGGAGAACAGCAGATGGTCGCGGTCTGTCGCGCGCTCATGTCGAACCCCGCGATGCTGCTGATGGACGAGCCCAGCTTGGGGCTATCGCCCATCATGGTGGGCGAGATAGCAAAGATCATCGCCGAGATCAACGAGTTGGGCATGACGATCATCTTGGTGGAGCAGAACGCCCGCATGGCGCTGGAATTGGCTGATTCCGCCTATGTGATCGAGACGGGCCGAGTCACCTTGCAGGGCGAGGCGCGCGCGCTCGCGGAAGACGAGAGCATCATCAAGTCCTATTTGGGCGGATAGGCGATCGACAAGGAGCGACCCTTGAGCACGATAGAAGAGAGACTGGCGAAGCTCGAGCTGGAAATGGAGCGCAGCAAGGCGGTCACCGAGATCCAGAACTGCATCGGCCGCTACGAAGGGGTGCACAAGGCGATGACCATGCATCTCACCCCTGAGTTGTTCGCCTTGACCATGCCCGATGTATCCATGGAGGTTTCCGACTGGGGCGTCTTCGTGGGCCCCGAGGCAGTGAGATTCCAGTTCGAGAAGATGATGCAGGAAGAGCGCATCGGGTGCATGTTCGATCACTACATCGCGACACCGGTCATCGAAGTCGCCGGCGATGGTGAGACCGCCAGGGCAAAGTTCGACTCTCCAGGACACGAGACGCAGATCGACGGGGCCGGCGGCCGCAAGGTCTACTGGACCTGGGGCAGCTACAGCGCCGATTTCATCAAGGAGGCGGGCGGGCGGTGGAGGATATGGCACCTGAAATGGTGGAGGACCTTCCGGACCGACTACTACACCAGTTGGGCCGATGACTGGCAGAACATCATGACGGGACCAGCTCACGAGAACGACTGGCCCGCGGAGCCCTGCACGTTCTTCCATCCATACGACACGAAGACCGAACGCTGGCCCTTCCCGCTTCCACCCGAGCCGTACGAGTCGTATGAGGGAACCGGATACCAGAAGATGTTGGAGTGGGCTCTTGGCGGCGAGAGGTACAAGGGTTTCTGGGAGGCCTACCTCGAGAAGTACAAGACGCCAACCGGAGCGTTCGAGCACGCGCACGGCCGCAAACCAGGCGTCAACCTCAACAATCCCGCCGGTGCCAGCTTCAGAGTCACACGTAGCGGCAACCACGTCGACGGCCGACTGGAGCTCGACGGAACAGAGGGGTAGCGATGGCGAAGTACTGGTTCGACCATATACATATCTTCTGCTCTGACGTCGATCAGACCGTTCTCTACTACGTGAACAACTTCGGAGCCCGGTTTCACGGCATGCACGACTATGGCGGTGGCAAGCTGGCAGCCCATCTGGATTTGAGTGGAGTCGAGATACTCATATCCAAAGCGGACCCGGACCACCGAGCGGGATTGCACCACATCGGATTCAGGACCACCGACTTGGAGGAAGCAGCCGCAGATCTGCGCAAGAACGGCTGTAGCGTGCCCGGGGAGCTCATCGAACTCAACCCCGCTTTCAAACTGGTCCACATCGCGGCGATGCCCGAGTGTGTCGACATCGAACTGCAGGATGGGACGATCGATGACATCCCTCTCGCACGATAGAAGCCTCGAAATGCGGCCGCATGAGCGAGCTGGGACCGGAGGATCGCAAGACACCGCCTTGGGAGGTTGGATGTGCCCCACATCGTAGTGTCCGTTCTGCAAGGAATGACATGCGAAAAGAAGAGAGATTTGGCCGAGGGCATCGCCGGCGCCGTGGCGAGAGATGTCGGTCTACCCGTGGACATGGTTCGAAGGGAGGTATCGTTTCTGGATGTGCCGCTCGAGAACTGCGCCCCAGCGGTCGGCTACAGCGAGGATAACCTTCCTCTCGGCGTCAGATACGTTTCGATGAGTATCCTGCGAGGACGCCCGCTCGAACAGAAGAGATGCCTCGTGAGGGATATTGCTCTCGCGGTCGCCGAGGTGTTGAACGTGCCGCCCGATACTGACGAGATCGCTGTCGAGATCAATGAGGTCGACCCTGCCAATATCAGTCACGGAGGCGTCTTGACGGTGGACACGAAGGAACCACCGCTCCCGCTGGAGTGACGAACAGAATCACCGCCGGCCGAGACCCCGTAATCAAGCCCCAGCCGCGAAATCTGAAGACATTTGATTACACGAACGGTTGCCGCGCAACGTGCCGCAGGGACCGGACGCGA
>JAKAHF010000103.1 GCA_021815245.1 Actinomycetes bacterium | reverse complement strand
CAGACCGAGATGTTCATCAAGAAGGGTCTGCAACATCCCGGCTTCGCCTTCATCGAAGCTGTGGTGCCGTGCCCCACCGAATATGGTCGCCGGCAGGGCATCAAGAGCGTCGTCAAGATGCTCGAAGATGAGAAGGAGCGCTCGGTCACCAAGCTGAAGGCGTCGAAGATGACGCCCGAGGAACTGCGTGGCAAGATCGTCACGGGCATCCTCCATGAGGACGCCACCGTCCCCGAGTTCCAGCGCACCTATGCCGAATCGGCCCGTGCCCTGACGCGGGCCGCCAACGAGAAAGCCCCTATCCCCGAGGAAGAGAAGTGACCCGCGGATCATCGCTCCCAGACGGTCGCGCCGACCTGGCGTCGGCCGCCGAAACGCCCGTACCCGTTCGCACCGGACTTCTTGCCGATCGCTCCTTCGTCGAGGTGCGGTTCGGCGGCAGCGGCGGCCAGGGCGTGTTGCTCATGGGGGTCGTCCTCGCAGTGGCGGCCAACCACGATCATCGCAGTGTCGTGCAGACCGAGACGTACGGTCCGGAGGCCCGCGGTGGTTCCAGCCGCAGCGACGTGATCATCTCCGACCAGGCGATCGACTATCCGAAGCTCGACAGCGCAGACCTGCTGCTCGCCTTGTCGGTGCCCGCCGCCAACAACTTCATCAAAAGTCTTCGTCGTACCGGCGTCTTCATCTACGACAGTGGCCTGATCAAGGAACCGCCGGCGTTTGCCGGCACGACCGTCGGCATCCCCTTCTCGCGCTTGGCGAAGGAAGAGATCGGCAGGGTTCAGACGGCAAACTCCCTGGCGCTCGGCGCGGTCGTCGGCCTCAGTGGCATCGTCTCGGTGGATTCGCTACGCAAGGCCATCATCGAGGCAGTACCCGCCGGCACCGAAGACATCAACGCCAAGGCGCTCGCGCGAGGACTGCAGGCCGCCGCCGAGTGGCAGTAGCTCTTCCCGATCGCGTCTTCACCGCGCGGTGCTGGAGCTACGGCACGTACTTCTCGACGGGCAAGTCGGCCCGCAACCAGGCTTGGATGCCGCCCTCCACGTTGTAGACCTCACCGTAGCCGAGCTTGACGAGGGTCGAGGCGCCTGTGCGGCTACGGTTGCCGCTGTTGCAGATCACGTAGACGGGCTTGTCTTTCGCGAGTTCCCCAGAAGCGCGCTGCTCCAACTGGCCCAAGGGCATCAGGACCGCTCCGGGTGGGACGCCGGTGGTGGCCCATTCGCTGGGCTCGCGGACGTCGACGATCTGCGCGCCTTCTCCGGCGTTGAGCCGGTCGAAGGTCTCCTCGACGCCGACGGTGACGTACGAGGCCGAGGGTGTGGGGCCGTCTGACGAGCAGCCCAGAATCGCGAGGCCGAGCACCAATGCGGCCGAGATGATGCAGAGACGACAAGAATTCACGTCAGGTCCTCTCGTGAATCGTGTGACGATCGACAACCCGTACTGCGGCTCATCCAATGCCGTCTCGGCGGCCGCAATGAACGCTCTTCTGGGAACAAGTCTACCCCACCGCCAGGGCTCCTGAGGTCGTTGGGCGAATGCCGAGGGCAACCTCTCCCGCACTGAGCCAGGAGTCTTGGTATCTTCGCTGGCACTACTCAATCGCGGCGACCGACGCATGATAGGAGATGAGCCGTGGGCGACTGGCGTAAGACGATGTGCGACCTATGCCCAACAGGTTGTGGGCTTGAGGTGCTGATTTGCGGCAATCGCATCGTCAAGGCGAGGGGAGACAAGAGCAACGCGCGCAGCGTGGGCTACTGCTGCCGCAAAGGGCTCAGCATCGAGTATCACCAACACGCGCAGCGCCTCAGTTATCCCCTGAAAAAGACGGCCAATGGTTTCCAGAGAATCTCCTGGGAGCAGGCTCTCGAGGAAGTCGCGACCAAGACGCGAGCGATTCTCGAGAAGAACGGTCCTGACTCGATCGCCTATGCTGGTGAGCCGAGATCGTGGGGCAGTATGCTGATGGGAGCGCTGGGTTCGCACCACTACTACTCCTCTCTGGCACAGGAACTCGGCGGCGAGATGTTCGTGGGCGACCGCATGCTGGGCAATCCAGGGCTGGGTCTGGCCACGTCGCCAGACTACGATCAGACCGACATGCTTCTTGCGATAGGCTGGAACGGGGCAGAGAGCAACATGGCGCCTCAGGCCGCTCGCTGGCTTCGGGCCTTCTCGCGGAACCCCGGGAAGATCCTCGTGGTGGTCGACCCTCGGCGTTCAGAAACGGCGCGCCTGGCTGACATCCACCTGCCAATACGACCGGGCACCGATGCCCTCCTGACCAAGTCCATGATTGCCCTCATCCTGCAGGAGGGCTGGCAGGACAAGGAGTACATCGAGCGCAATGCGAATGGTTTCGAAGCGATCCTGCCGTGGTTCACCAACTTTGATGTTGAAGCCGCGATTCGAGTTTGCGAGTTGGACTATCAGCTGGTGCGCGAGGTCTGCAGGCTCTTCGCTACCCGCAGGTCTTCACTCAGGTCGGGCTTGGGCATCGAGATGAGCCGGCATAGCACCGCCACGTCCTATCTGGAGGCGATTCTGAAGACCATCTGTGGGCGGATCGGAGTGCCCGGCGGCAATGTGGTTCACAGTGGCCTCCTGCACCCCAATGCCCCCCTCGGCCGGGCGCCTGCCCCTGCGTGGCGCACGCCCGCCACCGGCTACTTTCACATCATGGGCATGCTCCCTCCGAACATCCTCCCTGAAGAGATCTTGAGCGACCGCCCCGACCGGATCCGTGGCCTGATCGTGTGCGCGGCCAATCCACTGCGTTCTTGGGCCGACACGAGAGCTTTCGAAACGGCCCTTGGGCAACTCGAGCTGTCGGTTACCGTCGACATTGCGATGACCGAGACCGCAACTCTCTCTGACTACGTTCTCCCGGCACGGTCGTGCTTCGAGTCCTGGGGCGGAATCCTGCCTACCATCAACTCCACGTTCCCAGGCATCTACTATCAGCTGCGGCAGCCGTTGGTCGACGCGCCGGGCGAAGCACGCGATACCCTGGAGATTCTTGCAGAGCTCGCCGACAAGCTGGGAATCATTCCGCCGATTCCCGAGGCTCTCTCAAGAGCGAGCGGGGAAGATCGCATAGGCTTCGCCGCAGAGTTGCTGGCCTTCCTCGATGCCGATCCCGGCAACCGTAGGGTTCTGCCTCTCATCTTGGCGAAGACACTGGGCAAGACCATGGGCTCGATAGCGCAGTCCGAGATCTGGTTCAATGTCTTCACGGCCCCGAGTCACACGGTCGCCGAGATAGAGCAAGCTGGATTCCACCCTGGACCCGGATTGGCCGACGAGGTGCTGAAGGCGCTCATCGCTCGTCCCGAAGGGATATGGACCGGGCGCAGCATTCCCGACCAAAACTTCGCCGCTCTCGCTACGCAAAGCAAACGCGTCGAGCTGCTGATTCCCGAGCTCCAAGAATGGGTGCAGAGCATAGACGCCGACTCGGAGGGCGCGGCGCTCGAGCCCTCCCTGCGGTACCCCTTGGTTCTTATGGCCGGCAGTCACGTGGACATCACGGCGAACACGCAAATGCGAGACCCTGCCTGGAACAAGGGCCGTCGGGTCTCTACTCTCTGCGTGAATCCTGAGGACGCCAAGTCCTTGGGACTGGTCGATGGGCAGCAGGCGCGCGTCACGACCGAAACCGGAAGTCTCACCGTCGAGGTGGAGACGACTGAAGCGGCTCGGCAGGGTCAGGTGATCATCCCTCATGGATTTGGGCTGGTTCTTGAGGGAGGAACCTACGGCGTGAACGTCAACCTTCTCACCGGGAGCACCCATCGGGACAGGATCGCTGGCACGCCGTACCATCGCTACGTCCCGTGCAGGGTGGAGACACGCTAGAGCGAGGTGCCCAGTTGGAGTCTGACCGACCGACTGGACACACGGTCGTCTCGCTGGTACCCTACCTCGCGCAGGGGAGTAGTTCCCGCTCGATGCAGAGACGTGGCGAGCGGCGGGGAGATCGTCAGTACGGCTCCTAGGAGCCCGGTCCCCCACCTAACTGAGGCGAACGAGACCAGCGGCTGGTGTAACAAGCCTGGCCCGGTCTCCTTTTGTTTGCCAAGGACCGGCCTGGCCTGCCTGAAAGGACTGTGCCGATGGGTCGGAGCTCCCTGCTCAAACTCTCCACCGCTCTTGCCATTCCCCTACCCGCTTTGTGCCTGCGTTTCGCCGGCATCGAGTTGCCGCCGACGTGGGCTGCTCTCGTCTACGGAGCCGCCGTGGTCGGCGCGGCCGTCGTTCTCGCCTGGAGCGCCGAGGTCGCGCAGCTCGACATCTCCGGAAGTCTTGCCATCGCGATCCTTGCCCTCATCGCCGTGCTCCCCGAGTACGCCGTCGACCTGTACTTTGCCTACACTGCCGGTCACGAGCCTGAGTACGCCCAGTACGCCGCGGCCAACATGACCGGCAGCAACAGGCTGCTCATCGGCCTCGGCTGGCCCCTTCTGGTCGTGGCCGCGGGTCTCGGACTTCGAAAGGTGAAGCGGAGGCTCCGGGAGGCCGGCACGGCCGACTCTGCCCCGCCGGTACCGGTCGCCGTCCGCAGAGACCCGGCGATCACCTTGAAGCCCAAGCGGCGCATCGAGTTCTTCTTCTTGGGTGTGGCGAGCGTGTATGCCTTCGTCATTCCGGTCACAGGGAGAATCGACCTGGTGTCTTCCGCCATCCTGCTCGTTCTCTATGCGGTCTACCTTTGGCGGGTGGCCAGGGAGGAGCGCTCCGAGCCGCACCTGATCGGTGTCTGCGCAGACCTGGGGGCGCAGCCGTGCGGACGCAGGCGGGCGATCGTGATCGGCATGACCGTTGCCGCCGCCGCTTTCGTTTTGGCTGCCGCGGAGCCCTTCGCGAATGCCCTTGTGCAGACCGGGGCGCAGCTCGGCATCGACGAGTTTCTGCTCGTGCAGTGGCTCGCTCCGCTGGTTTCGGAGTCTCCCGAGTTGATCGTCGCCTTTCTGCTTGCCTACCGTTTGAAGGGCGACGACGCCATGGGTACGCTCCTCTCCTCGAAGGTGAACCAGTGGACACTCCTTGTCGGCACTCTGCCCCTGGCCTACTGGGTGGGGGGTGGCGGCACCGGAGGGCTCCTGCTGGACGGGCGGCAGAACGAGGAGTTCCTGCTCACCGCGGCCCAGGCCGTGCTGGGTCTCGCGGTGCTTGTGAACCTGCGCTTCGGAGGGTGGAAGGCGGGAGCACTGTTCGGGCTCTTTGTTTTGCAGTTCCCCTTCCCGCAGGGCTCAGTGCGAACCGGGTTCTCGATCGCCTATGGGGTCCTCGCCGTGATGTTGCTCGTGCTGCACCGGCGCAGTCTGTGGCCCATAGTGACGTACGTCTTCAGCAGAAAGGGAGTGGTCGACCAGGACGGGCGTCCCGACCCGCACCCAGCGGAGGGGTTCGGAGACTAGGGGAAGAGCCGCCTCGTACGGCCCGCAGACTCCGGGCTGCAGAAGAAAGGGGGCTCCCAAGGAGCCCCCTTTCACGCGAGAGGCTACTTGTAGGGTGTCGGCTACTTCGCTGCGGGGAGGATGTTGGTCGCCGGCATTGGCACGGAACCCATCTCGACGATTTTGCCTGCCTGCACCTGCTGGATGCGGATGGCATCGAGGCCCTGAACATCGCCCTCGCCATAGGTGAGCGGCGTCATGCAGATGCCACCGGTATCGAAGTTCTTGATCTGCCAGAAGCCATTCTTGAGCACGTCTTCAGGCGTGAGTTTGGCGGGATCGCCCGCGGCGCTGGCCAACCGGAGGGCTTCCACCTGGAGCATGACCTCGATGAGGCCTGCCTGGTACATGATGTTGCCGTTCTTGTTGTTCGGCCGGTAGGTCTCCTGCAGCAGGTTGGAGAACTCGATGCCCGGGACGGCGGCGTCGACAGCGCAGTAGTCACCGCCGGTCACAACGCCGTTGGCTACCTCGCCAAGGTCGGGAACCATGATCTGGAGGTGGCCCGGTTCGCAGAAGGCGAAGGTGATCTTGTAGGCCTGATCGGGGCCCATCCCGAGGCGGAGCGCTTCTTTGACCGTCGGCTGCGCGCCTGGGTTGACCATGATGCCGAGCGTCAGGTCGACGCCGTGATCCTTGAGCCATGCGAGCTGCGTCGTGGGCGGAGCGGTGGGAACCAGAGGCACGAACTGGGCGCCGACGAACTCATAGCCCAGCTGCTCGAGAGCGGCCTGCATCTCGGGGATATCGATGGTACGCCCAAGGGCGGCGTCGGCGGTCAGGTAGGCCACCCTCGGTTTGCGAGACGTATCGGTCCAGCTCTCGAGGAACCATTGCGCGACCGCAAACATGGCATCGGTGTAGATAGGGCTCTTGAGGAAGATGTTGCCCGGCGGCTGCAGAGTCGCGGGAGGAACACCCTGGCTCGTGCACCCGACCCCGTCTTCCATGAGCAGGTCTTTCAGAGCCATGACCTGCGGAGTGCCGCTGACTCGTTCGACCAGAAGACCCTTGGAGAGCAGATCCTGGTAGATGGTCACGGTCTTGTCGGGGGCCAGAGCGTCGTCGCCCCAAAGGAGCTCGAAAGTGATATTGGCCGGGATGGTCTTGTCGGGCATCCACGGAGCGATCATGTGGTTCTCGTTGACCCACTTGACGTAGTCCTCGAAGCCGGCGAGAACAGCCGCGCAGTCTTCAGCGTATGCGCCGGTGAGGGCGAACGTGCCGCCGACGTACAGTTTGACCGGCTCACCCAGCGTGGTGTCAGTGCTGGCCGGAGCGGTGGTCGCGGTGGTCTCTCCGGATCCGGCAGTGGTGGTCGGCGGAGCGGTGGTGGTTGGTGGGGCGGTAGTCGCGGTTTCCTCGGTAGTCCCACACGCCACCATCATCGGTAGCGCGAGGAGAACGATCACGAGCACACTTAAGAACCAGAACTTCTTCATGTTCAACCCCTCTCACATGTTGTCCCAGGTTGCAGTGCCCAAGACGGCTTGCTCTCGCCGCATTCACCTC
The DNA here is from genome assembly GCA_021815245.1 of Actinomycetes bacterium. Next base: position 148 of record JAKAHF010000103.1, on the reverse strand, counting down.
CCGTGTCTAGTTTTGTCACGCCTTGGTCATTGCTCGACTCGCAGGAAAGAGACTCATTCAGCCGGCGAGGATCTCTCCAGTAGCACCAAACCGAGGTTGCGACTCGTCTCAAGCCTGACCGTGAGGCGATGAGACGTGTACCCAGGGG
>JAKAHF010000102.1 GCA_021815245.1 Actinomycetes bacterium | reverse complement strand
CGAAGCCGGAGGCTATGTCAACGGGAATCCAGCCGATCCTTACATGACTGTGATGGGCTACTTCAACAGCCTACGTGAGCTGGGAGGGGCACGCCGCATCCTCGAGGAGGAAGTACAGAACACCCTCAAGGAATACGGGCAGCGAAGGCGCATCGGGGAAAAGTCCGGCCTCTTCCGTGACCGCATCATGGTGAAAGACGTGGTTGAGCTCACCTCGCGGGTGCCAACCGACAAAGTCGCCGAAGCGCGGCGCCGGCTGGAAATCGACTTCTCCGACAGGGATCAACGCGTCGACTACGCCATCGCGACCAACATGATCTCCGTCGGTCTCGACGTGCCCCGCCTGGGACTCATGGTGGTAGTGGGGCAGCCGAAAGCCCACGCCGAGTACATCCAGGCGACGAGCCGGGTCGGACGCGATCCCAACCGGCCGGGCCTAGTGGTGACCCTCTTCAACGTGCACAAGCCTCGCGACCGCTCCCACTACGAGCGCTTCAGGCACTATCACGAGACCTTCTACCGTTCGGTGGAGGTGGGGAGCGTGACCCCGTTCGCGGCCCGGGCGCTCGACCGAGGTTTTCCCGGGGCGCTCGTGGCTCTCGCCAGGCACGCGGACAAGGCCATGACCCCGCCGCTGGGCGCGGAGAGCATCGCCTCCGAACGCACAAAGCTCGAAGAGTTGTTGTTGGAGGCGTTCAGGTCCCGGGTGCTCGACCAACCATTCAGTGACGCGAAGGAGCGTGAGGAGCGACTGCGGAGCGTCCAGAACCGCGTGGTCGATCTTCTCGATTCCTGGCGCAAGGTACTCGACGACTACGTGAACGTTGGCGCCCACCTGCAATACCAGAAGTACGAGGGCAAGGACGGGCCCAAGCCGCTGCTGCGCGACTTCCGTGACGAGGAATTCGAGACGACTCACCACGCCAAGTTCCGGGTGGGGCGCTCCTTGCGCGACGTCGAACCTGAGGTGAACTTGTTCGTGGAGAACCTGACCGAGTCGCATTCGCAGGAGAAGTCATGAGCAGGGCGCACGGACAGCTCAGGAGCAGTCAGGTCATCACCACCTACGGTCCGGGGGCCCTGATCGACCTACCTCGCGACTCGGGCATCGTCGGCGGCCTTGACTATTGGCCCAAGGTGAGCGAGCTAGTCGAAATCCCGGAGCCTCGGCTGAGTCGGAAGCTCGAGCTCATTACCGGCGTCAAGGTCCCACGGCTCTACTCTCCGCCGCCAGCCCCCAACAACCCGCAACAGGCTAACCTCGGCATCCGCGCGTGGCGCTTCCCGGAGTGGTTCATCGTTCAGGAGGACTCCACCAAACAAGAGGGTGATCGTCGGGAACGCTCGCGGCGGCTGGTCAATCGGATTCACCTTGACGACGACAGGCGCCACTTCGATGGCCGGCCCGTAGTTGCCACGCGCTTTGTGCGGGCCTGCCCAAAGGGCCACGTCGACGACATCAACTGGTGGGAGTTCGTACACCAAGGCGATCAGTCGTGCGCGAGAAGCCAACTATGGCTGGACGAGCGTGGCACCACCGGCGACCTCGCGGAGCTCTCCGTTCGCTGCCAGGGCTGCAGCAAGTCACGGCCGCTCTACGAGGCCAGCGAGATCGAGCGCAACGCTCTGGGATTCTGTACGGGGCGACGGCCATGGCTGGGGCTTCACACTGAGGAGACCTGCAAGGAGCGTAGCCGCCTGCTGGTGCGCACCGCCTCCAACTCCTACTTTCCGCAGGTGGTGAGCGTGCTGTCGATTCCCGATCGGGGTAGCGCGGTGGAGGCGGCGGTGCGGGAGCTCTGGGAGTATCTGCAGATTGTCGAAGACGCGACAGGTCTCGGCTTTCTGAAGCGAATGCCCAAGGTCGCCGACAAACTGGCTCCCTTCAGTGACTCGGAGGTGCTCGACGCGATCCACAGCATCAAGAGCGGTGGCTCGGCCGACCGGCCAGTCAAAGAGGTGGAACTCGAGGCGATCCTCGCCGCCCCCGAGGGTTTCGGCGAGGACGTGCCGGTCGACCCCGACTTCCACGTGCGCCGGCTGCCCGACCACGCCTGGCGCCATGGCGACGGACTCGAAGCGGTGCAGGCCGTATTCCAACTCCACCGTTTGCGCGAGGTGATGGCGCTCGCGGGCTTCTCCCGGTTCGAGGCCATCATGCCCGACATCAACGGCGAGTACGACACCGACGTCGAGCGGGCTCAGATTCAGACAGAACCGAGTTGGTTTCCGGCCGTCGAGAACCGCGGCGAGGGCGTGTTCGTGCAACTGCGCGCGTCGGCGGTGCGGGACTGGCTGGACCGGCCTGGGGTGAAGGCCCGCCTGACGGACCTTGAGAACGGGCACAAGAAGTGGGCGGAGGAGCGTAAGAGCAAGTGGCCCTTCCCCGGCGGTTCGTACATCCTGCTCCACACGCTCTCGCACCTGCTGCTACAGGCTCTGGCCATGAAGGCGGGGTACTCGGCCAGTTCCATCCGGGAGCGCATCTACGCTGAGTCTGAGCTGGAGCGCTACGGCATTCTCCTCTTTACCGGCAGCTCCGATGCTGAGGGCACGCTGGGCGGCTTGGTGGCGGAGGCCCGGCACATGCAGAGTCACCTGAGGCGGGCCCTCGCCGCAGCAGGCTTGTGCTCGAACGATCCCATCTGCGCCCAACATATCCCGGACAGCACGTTGGAGAAGCGCTACCTGCACGGGGCCGCCTGCCACGGATGCACCTTGGTCGCCGAGACGTCATGCGAGATGCGCAACGAGTATCTCGACCGGGCTCTAGTGGTGCCCATCCTGGGCGTCGAAGACGCGGCCCTCTTCGGGAGCGTGTGATAGTGAAGCGCCTGCTCGCCATGCCTCCCCACGAGCGCAAGCGGCTGGCGGGTGCGCTGGAGAGCGGCCTGGTGGGGGTTCCGTGCACCGAGGCGGCTTTGCGGGCGGCCGGTATCTCGGAGTGCGCGGTCGAAGTAGTGGCGGCTCTCGAGAGTCTGTCCCGTCTCGGCATCACTGGACTGGGAGCGGCAGCCTGGCTCACGATGATCGACGAGGTAGCGTCGCGAACTCCCCAGCCCGACCTGGTCTGGTCCGGCCCGGAGGTCTCCGGGCTGCATGCCCGCGACACTCGCCGCGTCTACGAAGAACTGCTGAGCTCGGCGGAGCGTTCGCTCTGGGCGACCACTTACGCCTTCTTCGACGGACCCAAGGCGTTCGAAGTGATCTCGAAGCGCATGGACTCGGTCCAAGACCTCGAGGTAACGCTGCTCCTGAACATCGAGCGCAAGCACGGCGACACCACATCGCCGGATGCACTGGTTCGCCGCTTCACCGACCGTTTCTGGGGAGAAGAGTGGCCAGGAGCGCGCCGGCCGAGAGTCTTCTACGACCCGCGCGCCTTGGAACTTCCCTGGCCGGCAGGCGTGCTGCACGCGAAGGCCGTCGTCAAGGATGACGAGGCCGTGTTCATCACCTCAGCCAATCTCACCGAGGCGGCCCTTGATCGCAATATCGAGCTGGGACTCGTCGTTCGTGATACGGCACTGGCGGCGACGGTGACGACGCATTTCCGAGGGCTGATTGAGCGGGGATTGTTGAAGCCGTTGCCGGCGAGTTGAGCAGGGAGAAGGACGTGGGACCGCTGACATGCGCACTATTCAGCGATTGTGTTCGTTCGCCGCGAGATGGATACATGCGGCAATGGAGCGGCGCCGCTCACGGGGACATAGGACTCCTTGGGATCATGAGGCGCGCGACTCGGTTGCGCACAGGACTATGAGAAAGGGCGCCGATGTATCCTTGGCACTCTCAGCTATCTGATTTCTGCCAGACCTCGATTGACTACCTTGAGGCGGCGGACCGCATCCTCAAGGACCGAGGGGACCAGACCCTACAGGAGCAAGATTCCGAGTGGGTATCGCTGTCGATGGCACGGTCGCTCTTGCTCAAGGCGGCTGAGGACTTGCGGGCCGTTGCATGCCTGGATGCGGCTGGTCTTGTAGGGCCCACATATGCTGTCGCGAGATCACTGTTTGAGGCTCTCGTCGATATGCTCTATCTCGTTCATTCGGACGCGAGTGAACGACACGCGCGGAGTCTCCTCGTCATGTGCTCTTCGCTAGTCGAGGACGGTTGTGCGCGGATACTGGCAGCGAAGATACAGCGCCTCGCAGCCACCGAGGATGCCGCGGACTATGATTCGTTGCAGGGGGAGGCCTTGGCCGAGTGTCTCCATTCCATGCGGGACCAGATCGCAGGCTTGGATCTTTCTGAGAAGGATCTGAAGCAGCTAAGCGAACTGGTGAGCAGCTGGGAGAGGCTTGCATCTGACCACGGACACAAGGCCCTGGCCAGGATCAGGGGCAGCGCTAGACCCGGCATGCGTCAGCGCATCAAAGGAGTCAAGGAGCAGCATTCCACGCCGGGGGTGAGCAAGAACCTGGAGTTCTCGTATAGAGTCATATACTCGCAGGCGTCTGCCTTCGTCCATTCCTCCGGCGGCGTTTACCTTGCTGGTCGCGGAAGGCCCATCGAGGACCTCGGCCCAGAGCCAGCCAGTTTCGTCGTGCTCGTGGCGCGGGACATAGTCTGGATGTCCAACCAGATCTATGGATTGGGGCTGCCCGAGTCGGTGCAAAGCGTGCTAGAAAAGGCCAAGCGAACACAGGATGCTCTGAGCTGACACTCAAGGAGATGGTCTAGGTATGCCTCGGCATAGCTTTTCATTTGCAGCGCATATTCAAGATGCCGTGAGGCACCACGTGTCTGCCGCCATTGGTTCTATCCAACCCGAGAGGTACGCACAAGAGTCCCCCTACCTTGCAGCACTTGCCCATAGTCTGGAGGGAGTGGTCTATGACGCGGACGATGGGTTTGTGCAGATCAAGTCAACCGTCGTAAGCGACCGGGGAAGGGGCGCTGCCGAATCCTGGATGGGAGCCGACCTGGCAATTACCGCCCATATTGAGCAGGGTGGCGCAATGATTGACAAGGCCATCCTCCTGCAGGGCAAGCTGGGGGGGATGGAAGAATTGAGCAGCAAGGAACGAACGGAGCTTGTCCACCAGATCGAGAACATGAAGAAGTACACGCGCTCGCCCAAGATCATCTTCGTCCGGAGTCATGATGGTCTGAGACTGCCGAAAGTTGTCAGCGGAAGCAGGGTTCTTGAAGGGCGTAGTCCCAGGGAGTATGACCTGGCCCAGTACTTTGTGGCGCGGATCATGACCACTTTGGATGGGGACACGAGGCCTCGGTTTGTCGACGCGGTTCAGCATAGCAGCATGCTTCAGCTCAGGCTCCTCGCAAAATCCGTGCGCCGGGGCACGCCATGAGAGGTGCCCCAAGGGATGGTGCGTGGTCGAGATGCCGGTGCACGCTGTCGAGCACTATCAACAGCTAGTCGGCCTATTGGTCCGCAATTCGCTGGGCAAGAGCGCTTGCGAGGACTGTTCCGAGTGACTTTGCCGCAACCAGTTCCGTCTCTGGCAAATTGGCAGCAACGGACACTGATAGAAGAGAAGACTTGATGAGGTAACGATCGGAGAAAGGGTTCATAAGGTCGAGCAGGCCGGACAGATGCAGACTGCACAACGCGGTTTCGAGTTCAGCACTGAACGGCACAAAATCGCCTTTGTACTCCAGTCCACCCAGCTCTCGTCCGACCGCAGCATGGCTGTGGTGCTCACGTGCAGCAGCAGTGACGGTCCGAAACGCAGCGTGCAAAGTGTTCGGGCGCGCTGGTAGATACTGCAGGCCTGAGTGGTAGCACACGGCCGCAACGGCGTCGAAAGTCGTAATGCTGGAGAGCTCAGACCCTGTGCTTGCTGCTTCCATGTATTAGTTCCTCTGGAACACCGCCACCCGAACTGCGATGCTATCAGGTGATTCAGTTCTCTTCCATCCGCGAGAGGAGCCTGCATGCAGACGGTAGAGGGGTTGATGCGTGATCTCGAGGAGTTTACAGCGGATAGGCTCAAGCACGGGGACTTGCCTGACGCTGGCTCATGCATGCCTGATCCCGTCTGGGGAACCATGTACTTCCACCCTTGGGAAGTCGCCATGATAAGCACACCCCTCCTTCAGAGACTTCGGTTTGTGCGCCAGACCTCGCTTGCTTACCTTGCTTTTCCAGCTGCTACGCATTCCCGGTTTGAACATAGCCTGGGAACGGCTACCGTAGCCGAACGCATGATGTCCAGTATGAACAGCCGACACGGTCAGATCTTCGACCGAGCCGGTGTTTATGCGGTGCGACTGGCGGCGCTGATGCACGATGTCGGCCATACGCTCCTGTCGCATTCTGGAGAGCGGATCGCGGGAAAGCATGAGGTGTTTCGGCAGCTTCGTCAGCGAGACGCTCGGTTTGCAGGGCCAGGCGTCCACGAGCTGCTTTCCTATTGCATTGTGACGGCGGCGGCGTTTCGGTCCTACTTTGACTCGCTTCGCGAACGCTACGCTTCCGTATGTCCGGAACTAAGGGGCCTTTCACTCGACGAAGTCGCCGCATTCATAATCGGTGCGGGCGAGGGCGACCGGCGCTTGCTTGCGGACATCGTGAACGGCGCGTTTGACTCAGACAAAATGGACTACTTAGCCCGGGATTCGCTGCTGACCGGAGTGCGCGCGACACACGACGCCACTCGACTGTTCTACTCCCTTGAGCCCGTAAGGATTGTCTGCGAGGAAAGCGCAGGCGGCGCCTATCGCTTGTTCGCGTCAACGGATAAGAGCGTTCCATCCCGATTGGCGGTTGGAATGGGGGGGGTTGCGGTAGTTGAGGACTTGTTGTTCTCAAAGGTCATGATCGCGAAAAGCGTTCATATGAATCCTGTTGTGAGGGCCTCTGACGTAGCGGTGAAGCAGTATTTCCGGTTCCTTGGAAACAACAGCGGTGACATTTCGCCCGGTAGGCGCTTTGACAGACCACTGGATTTCCTTGAGAGGAGCAACGATTCAGCCGTTTTTGCCGAAACCCAGGACTCTCAGGGTCTCCGACAAATGGCCCGGGCTTTGCAGGAAGGCCGCCTGCCCAAGCCTGCCCTAGTCTTGTCCCGGACCACATGTTCCGGTTTGGACCAACTACTACGGTTTGAAGGGGAGGAGGAGCTGCTTGATCGCCTTGCGTTCCAGATATACGAGAGAGCGATCCAGTCTTG
>JAKAHF010000101.1 GCA_021815245.1 Actinomycetes bacterium | reverse complement strand
GTCGTAGAAATACCCGGCGTAGCGAAGCGGCTGTCGGGCCGCGATGTCGGCGGCCACCGCCTCACCCATGAGGGCAGTGCTCTGTGACCAGACGCCGTTGCCAACGTTGCCCGCACCCAGCGGGTTGCCCCAGGCGTCGTAGCGGTAGGCGGCGAAGGGGTTGCCGGCAGCATCCAGCAAGGCGACCACGTCACCGCGATCGGTCGTGATGACGCCGAAGACCACCGGGCTGGAACTGGACGATGGGTCGCGGTAGATGCCCGCGTAGGGCCGCCCCGCTCCCGTGTAGAGATAGGTGAACTGCCAGCTGTCGTTCTCTACTCCGCCGCTCTGCTCTGCGGTCACTGTCACCAGGGCGAGGCCCGCATAGGTGAAAGTCGAGATCGTGGTTTGAGACCCCATGGTGACTGCCGACTGGGTGCGTTGTCCCAAGGCGTCGTAGGTGTAGGTGGCGCTCACGCCCGGGCTCGCCGTCTCGTCGGCGTAGGTCGCCAACCTGCCGGTCTCGGTGTAGGTGTAGCGAATGCGGAGGTCGAGTTCATTTGCGGTCGGCCCTTGGGAGGTGCGCCGTCCATTCACCACATCCCAGGAGAAGTAGGTGTTGCCGCTGATGTTGATGGCCGTCTGCAATCGGTTCCCGCTGCCGTAGATGAGCGTGGTCGGGTTCTCACCCTGGGGAGAGATCGTCGTCAGATTGCCAAGCGCGTCGAAAGAGTAGCCCACAGTGCGTCCGTTGGTCGTGGCCGAAGTCAAGCGGCCGTCTGCGCTGTAGGAGTAGGAGGCGGTGATGGCCCCGGCGGTTCCCACGGCAGAAAGACAAACGTTCTCGCTCGTCTTCAGGCCGCTCGACGCATCGTAGCCGTAGGCGTCGGTCGTCTCGGCGGCCGCAGTGTAGCCGCTCCCGCCGCCCGTGGTGCCCCACTGGCGCTTGATACGGCCCGCCGAGTCGTAGGAATACTGGCTGACTATGTTGGTTGTGGCGCCTGAATTCAGCGTGGTCTTCGTGACCCGCCGGCCGTCGTCCCGAGTATCGATGGTGCGCAGGAGCGTGGGGATCTGGGGACTGCTCGCGACCACCGTCTGCCTGCTTGTCTCCAGGCCGTCAGCACCGACAGTGAGGGTGGTCTGCACTTGGTCGCCGCCGGAACCGGTTGTGAGCACCGCGGTCGTTGCCGCCGGCGTGTTCAGCGGGTAGGACCAACTGCTCGCGAGTTCTTGGAGGTTGTCGGAGCCACTCACGGGCCGGCTGAGAGAGTCGAAGACCGCCGTCTGGTCTTTGGCGGTGATGCGGGGGCTGCCGGGCAGGGTCTGGGTCACGCGAGATACGCGCCCGAAGAGGTCGTAGTAGGTGTCGGTCCAGCGATCGCCGGGGTCCACCTGATGGGTGAGGTTGCCGGCGGCGTCGTAGGTTGCCGTGCTTACGTTGCCGGCGACGGTCGACTCCACCACCCGGCCCGCCTGATCGTAGACGCTCGAGGCGATGATGCCGTCGGCTTCCACCGAGGTGAGCGCCCAACCGAGGGAGTTGTAGGTGGCGCTGCTCGCCGTCTGCCCGGCAGCCTGGGCGCTGGTGGTCCGTCCCAGGCAGTCGTAGCTGAAGGAGGTGGTCAGTCCGTTCTCGCCCGTGGCCGAGAGGCACCGGCCGCCCATGTCGTAGGTCGCGCTCGAGGTCGCGCCGTTGGAGCGAAGTGTATCGGTCACGTTGCCGAGATCGTCGTACTCGTACTCGATCCAAGTACCATCAGGCGCGGTGGCTCGAAGCACTTGGTTGTCATCGGTGTACGTGCAGGTGGCGGCGGCCGAGTCACCCGCCGCGATGGCCCGGAGGGCGTTGCCCACCGCGTCGAAGGCCGGCGTCACGCCGTCGGCCAGGAGGGCGCGATCGGCCTTGGTATCGGCGTAAGTGGTCACCCCAGCCGTCCAGGAGGCAACCACATTGCCGATGGCGTCGTAGGCGCTGAGTGCCGGCAGGCCGCTCATGGTGCTATCGGCCGCGGTGATCTGGCGCCCTTTGCCGTCGTAGCGGTAGGTGACGACGCTCTGCACCTGCCCGGCCGGGACTTGGGCCGTCCAGAGCCGGCTGGTCACGGTACTCGGCCGACCCGAGGCGTCGTAGGCCATAGTCTGCCAGTTGACCTTGGCTGCGCTCGCGTCACCTGTCGAGGTGAGATAGGTCGACGTGAGGTGGCCCCAGGTATCGTACGTGTTGTGATTCACCACCTGGGTGGTGACGGGGCTGCCGCCGACCGTGGCGGTGAACGGAGCCGAGGTGCTCTGAGTCACTCGACCGGCAATGTCGTACACATTGGTCTGGACGACTTGGCCGCTCGTGTCGGTGCTCGTGAGCAGGTTGCCGAAGGCGTCGTAGGTGGAGGTGACCGTGAGGTCCACGGGGGTACCGCCCGCTTCGAGAAGCACGTCCTGGTAGACGACCTGAGCCGGAGCCCCATTCGCGTAGTAGCCGCCGAGGTTGTAGTCGGTCACCGCCCAGGTCGTGCCGGAGATGAGTTTCTGCTGTTGGGTGAGGGCCTTGTAGAAGGTGCGGCTGCCAACGGTCACGTTGGCGTAGGTGTAACTGGTCTTGGCCAGATTGTCGGTCGGGTTCTCGTTCAGCTCGCGCTCGATGAAGGTCACGTTGCCGTTCGTATCGTAGGTGTAGGTCGTCAACGCTCCGCTCGGGCTGGTCACCGTGAGCGGCAGATCACGGTTGGGATCGGTGTCACTCGTCGGGTAGGTGTAGCTCGTCACATGATCGAGCTCATCGGTCTGGGTGAGGATGTTGCCCCGATCGTCGTAGGTCCAGGAGCGGGTCTTTCCGAGCGGCGAGGTTTCGGAAAGGAGCCAGCCGGTATCTTCGGTGTAGGTGTAGCTCCACCACTGGTCGGTACCCGAGACCTTGGGATTGCTGCGACCGTCCAGGGTTCCGTGGCCGTTCCAATCGAAGACCTGGGTGATGGCCGTGCCGGTGGCCCCCGTCGGGGCGCCCGCCGTACGCACCGCCGCCCATCTCGTGACCGTGCAACTCGTGCCGTCGTAGGCGAAGCCTACTTTCGCGTCGGCGTTGCTGCTGTTGTAGTCGGGTACGCTGGATGCATAGTCGGGCAAACGCGCCTCGGTGAGCTTGTGGTTCGCATCATAGATGAAGGTCTCCTGGGCATTACCGACAAGTCCGGTGTAGTTCGCGGCTGTAACCTGCGTGAGGTAGTGATCGGTCTCGGTCGCGTTCACGTAGACATCGGTGATCGCATAGGTAACCGTGCGCGAAAGACTCGTCACCGTCCACGGCGCAGCGCTCGAGTAGGCGACGCTCCGGGTCCCGGCAGAGGTCGCGTAGCTTGCGCTCGTCACCTTGAGACTGCCGTTCAGCGTCACCACGATCGATTGGCCGTTCGCCGCGGTGATCTGCAACGTGGCCCCGGTTAGTACGTACCACCGGTTGTAGGTGTAGGTCCATGTGTACGTGGTGGCATTGCCGTTGCGATCGGTCTCCGAGAGGAGCTTGCCGGCCGGGTCGAACCGAAGAACGCTACGGTCCTTGAAGGTAAGCGTCCACACCGACCCCACCATGGTAAGGGTGGCGATCAACCCGTTCGGGGGATCATAGGAGGTGCCATTCCAGGCAAAGACGTGTTTCTCGTTTGCCCCGTCGGCATAGACGACGTCCTGCCCGTAGGTGAGGCTGGACCGGAGGTTGATCGGTCCGAGTCGACGGTCGAAGCTGAATACCCACCCCGGAGCGATGCGGGAGTTCTGGTAGGTGCTGGAGAAGGTCCGCGAAAGCGCCGCGGGGGGACCCCACGAGGCGACGGCCAGATCGGTTGTGCTCGCCTCAAGCAGGCCTTTGTCCAAGGTGGCCTGGAAGTAGTGGTTCGCAAACTCGCCCAGGCCGTAGGTGCTGTGCCGCGGGTCGTCGTAGGAGTAGACGATCGAGAGGCATGGCCACGGTTTGCCCGTAGCGTTTCGCGAATAGAAGATGCATGTGCGGGGCGGCACGAATGATCCAGTGCTCACCAATTGCACCCCGTAGTTCGGTGCCTCTTCCTCATACCAGCGACCGGCTGTGGGTGTGATGTCAAAGGTGTGGTAGCCGCTGGTCGTTGCAGTAACAGGCGTGTCTGAGTCCGATACGCTCGTCCGGCTGGGTCTTGTGTTCCAGGTCACTGCCGTGTTCCAGGCTGAGGTTATCTGGTAGGCACGGACCGTGCACGATTCAGTGGAGTTATCCAGGAATCTGAAGAGGGATACGCCGGCGTAGAGGATCGCTGGGTTGCCCTCCAGTACCGGTAGGTTGAACTGCATCAAGGTATCGTACTGTGCGCTAGTGCCCGTTCCACTTATGTAGAGGTACTGGCTTGTTGAGTAGTTGGTCGTCGGATTGCCACTGGATATGTAGGTATCCATAGCCATGTCGTCGGTCGTAATAGTGGGATCGACGACAACGGGGAAGACGCGAGAGGGGTCCTCGAGCCAATCCTCATCCATGAACACCTCGTAGAGGTAGCTGGTACCTTCTCGAACGATCGTGTGGGTCAGGTTGGTGAAGGCCGGCTCCGAGGCACTGTCGTTCGCGTAGGGCTGCACAAGGACGAAGTGGGCTGCGCCGACGCTGTCGAAGAAGCTGATGCTGCCGTCCTCCTGCACGACCGGAAAGAGCTGTTCGGTCTTGATGCGGAACCGAAAGACCTTGGGAGCCTTGGCATCGGCGACCACGAGTTCCTCTTTCAACATTCCAGCAAGCACCGTGTAGCGAGCGCTTGTGCTGGGGAAGAGACCATCGTACTCGATCCCGTCACCCGATACCCGGACGCCCTGACCTGGAGCTTCGTTCGTGCCGTTGTTGCCGAGAGGGCTGATCTCAAGGCCAAAAGCACCGTCGGTCACGGCTACTGTCCCCCGGCGCGAGCCTTCGCTCGCAAACTGACTCTTGAACGAGTTCTTGGCGTTCTCGTGGCTGAATCCAGTCTCACCCGAAGGCACGACGGCCGTATCGCAGGGCTGCCAGAAACCTTCGGAGTCCTCGTAGTTGACGGGGAACAGGGAGACGTCAACGCGCCGGGTGCCGTCGGAGAGCTGATAGGTGCGTGAGTAGGCGGTGCGCTTGTCGGTTAGCTCGGCGCCTACCTGGGCCACGTCCGATGCATCGCTAGGCTCAGCCGCCGTTGCGCTGGCTTCGAGCCCGTCTTCGCCTAGAGCCCCCCCCCTCGTCTATTAACCCGGCCATGGCAACTGAGGCTAGAGAAAGGCCGACGAGCAGCGCCGCAGCGATGATGAGGAAAGGGGATCTCCACTTGGGAACGGCGAAACCGAACAGAAACCGGCTGTAACCGAGCAGACGCCGACGAGCGTGCATAGTCTCCCCCCTGGCAGATTTCGATAGCTCCCGCGCAGTGCTATGACTGGTTATCTAGTGGCAACTTACTATCCAGTGCGAAAGAAGTCAACACTCAACAGATTCGTTCCTCGCGGCCGGTGAACCGACAGGGTAACGTCCCGCGACCTCAGTGCTCCTTGTCAGCTCTCCTGCTATTGTGAGGATCGGAGCTGATTTCGGAGATTCTATCCGTCCTGCGACATTCGGAGATCAAGACCCAAGGGACCGGACCGATTGAGGAGGGCGCATGACCGGCAAGAGAAAGCGCTCGTGGAAGAAGATCGTGCTCTGGGTGGTCGTCGGGCTCGTCGTGCTGTTCGGTCTGATACAAGCCGTCCCCTACGGCCGCGATCACAGCAACCCACCCGCGGGCAACCAGTTCACTTGGACCGATCCGTCGGCCGAGGCCATCGCCAAGGTCTCGTGCTATGACTGCCACAGCAACCAGACCAATTGGTGGTGGGCGACAAGCATCGCGCCGTTCTCGTGGCTCGCCCAGGCCGACGTCGATGGCGGTCGCGAGCACCTGAACTTCGACGACTACAAGGGCAGGCCGTCGCTCGAAGAGTTCACCGATGTCGTCTCCGGCGAGATGCCACCCTTCCAGTACACGATCATCCACCGCGACGCCAAGCTCACCGACGCCGAACGGCAGACGCTCGTCAAGGGCTATGCCGATGGCTTGGCCGCGAGCGGAGGCAACTGAGGGCGACGCGAGGGCCGCCGCCCCAGCCGTCCGCCAGGCACCTGACAAAGTGAAAGAGCCCCGCAGATGCGGGGCTCTTTGTGTCTCAAAGCGAGAAGACGGCAGTCTGAGTCTTGGCCGGCCTACGATGCCTCGGCGTACGCCTCCACGAACTGGCTGTTGTAGAGGTCGTGGTAGAAGCCCTGGGCGGCCAGCAGTTCCTCATGCGTGCCCTGCTCGACGATAGCGCCCTCGTTCATCACCAGGATGAGGTCGGCTCCGCGGATGGTCGACAGGCGGTGGGCGATGACGAAACTGGTGCGCCCTGTCAGCAGTCGTGCCATGGCCTTCTGGATGAGCACCTCGGTTCGGGTGTCGACCGAACTAGTGGCCTCGTCCAGGATCAGTATGTCGGGGTCGGCCAGGAATGCCCGGGCGATGGTGAGCAGCTGCCTCTCGCCCGTGGATACGTTGGCCGAGTCGTCGTCGAGCTTGGTGTCGTAGCCATCGGGGAGCGTACGCACGAAGTGGTCGACGTGGGCCGATTCGGCCGCCGCCTGGATCTGGGCCTCGGTCGCCCCTTCCTTGCCGTAGGCTATGTTGTCGCGGATGGTGCCGCTGAAGAGCCAGGCGTCTTGCAGCACCATGCCGAAGAGGCCGCGCAGACCGTCGCGGGTCATCTCACGCGTGTCGACGCCGTCAACCAGGATGGCGCCCTTGTCGATCTCGTAGAAGCGCATGAGCAGGTTGACGAGCGTGGTCTTACCGGCGCCGGTGGGGCCGACGATGGCCACCGTCTGGCCGGGTTTGACATCGATGCTGAGGTCGTCGATGAGCGGCACGTCGGGCAGATAGCGGAACGACACGTCGCGGAACTCCACCCGGCCGTCGGCGTGCTTCAGCACCACGGGCTTGACCGGGTCGGGAATCTGCTCGGGCTCGTCGAGGAGCTCGAAGATGCGCTCCGACGAGGCCGCGGCCGACTGCAGCACGTTGGCCACGCTGGCCACCTGCGTGATGGGCTGCGTGAACTGCTGCGAGTACTGGATGAAGGCCTGCACGTCGCCAAGGTTCATGGTGCCGCTCGCGACCTTGAAGCCGCCGATC
>JAKAHF010000100.1 GCA_021815245.1 Actinomycetes bacterium | reverse complement strand
GAAACCCGATATGGCAGGCCGAGCACGGCTCGCCCGTCTGCGCGGCAAAAGCCGGAATCGCCTTGGCCTGCGGGGCCGCCAGCGTGCCCGCGCATAAAGATGCGGTCATAATCATCCGGCGGAATGTTTTAGATGCCACGCCCGGCTCTCCTATTCCGTGAAAAGGCGGAGCGGCACCTCCTCGAACAAAACGAAGAGTGCCTCTCGGGAGAGGACCTCTACCTGTTCTATACGTCGGAAGAGACCGACGAGTTCGACTAGCCGTCCCGGGGCGCCGAGACGGCTCACGCGGTGCAGTCCCAGGTCTGAGCGCGCAGATTCTTCGAGCTCGCGAAGCGCACGACGAGGGGTCGGCCATCACCGGCGGGCGCGCCCACTGTCAGCGTGGCCGCATCGGGCGCGACGTCGATCGTCACAGGTACACCCCGATGCCGCGCACGGAGAATGTTGGCGGCAAGCAGCGCCTTCTCGATGCCGTCGCCACGCCGGTAGTTCCACACCTCGTCGGGCTGGGCCAGCCGTCCGTCTTCGTCATAGATCGATTCAACGGCCAGCGACTGCACGGCCGCCACCACCTCGGCGTCGGTCATCTCAGCCGTTGCCGCCTGTGAGACGGGGCATCGTTCCAAGGCCGCCTTCAGGAAGGGGTCGGGCTCGGTGCGGTTGAGATCTCGGTAGGCGTAGAAAGCCAGGTACGCAAGTTCGTTGGTGTCGCGCAGGCCCTCGAGGCGCGCGATGACGTCGGTCCGCTCCATGTCCACATGGAGTGCAAGAGGGGGTTGTTCGCGCCTGAAGGTCTTGGAGGCCGGCTCGGGCAGCCGGGGATCGGTCCAGCAGAAGCGCCGGAGGCGCTCCGCGAAGCTCTGGGCCATCGGGCACGACGAATAGCCGACCTTCTCCGACAACAGCTCGAAGCCGTCATCCGCGCGTATGTCTATGTGACGCTCTTTGACGAGTTGCTCCACATCGTCGAGAACGATGCGGTCGGGCAGGGGGTGCGATTCGAAATCCTCACCCGCGACCTCCATCATGAGCTTCTCGCGGGTGTCGTCGTTGAATCGGTAGGGGAAGGAGTTCTCGTAGGCGAGCAGCTTCTCCATGGCAATGTAACGGTCGACTCCGAAGTTGCGCCAGCGCACCTGGAAACATGTGTGGAGATCGCTGCTGTGCCGTACGAAATTGCCGAGTATCTCGGGAGTGAGCGGTGTTTGCAGAAAACGGCGCAGCTTGTTCGAGAAATCCGTGTACGCTTCGGGCGAGATGGTGGCTTCGGGGAAGAGGATGTGGATCCACCCGGTCTCGTGGGCCACGACGGTCACCCGCTCGTTCTCGAGCGCGCGGCGGGCCTGGGCCGAAAGGGCGCTGCCGTTGAACCACATGTTCTTCGTGACGAGGCGGCGGTTGTTGGTCAGCACTCCCTGTCCTGCGTCGACGAAGTTCTGCGAGTGGAGCGGCGTAGCCATCAGGAAGATGTCGCTCAGGGGGATGTGGGCCACGACGAATAGAGCGGCCGCGTAGAGAGCGGCGAGCGAAACGCATTCCCCTGCGCCAAAATTGTAGTCGGGCTTGTGTCTGAAGGCGTCCATCGCCTCGACTGTCTCAGTCTTCCAGTAGGGGATGACGTCGCCCTCGTATTTGTCGAGGCCGAAGTGCGTGCGGATGTCGATGTCGAAGTAGTACTTGTCGCCTTCGTAGCCGAAAAGAGCATTCGACTGAGCGAGGGCCGACGGGTCGACGTAATCGCGAAAGCGGGCGGTCTCCCGTTCTTTGTGAGTGAGGCCCCAGGTATCGAGATCGAGATTGAAGGCGTAGTGATCCATGATGTACTGCTTGAGCCGCTGGATGCGGCGGTAGGGCGTCATCGACTCGAGACCCTCGAACCACGGGTCGGCGCGCCATGCCCAGATGCGCGGCGACATGATGTTGGCGAGCACGAGGGCGTACATGAGCTCCGGGAAGATGAACACTTCCATGTCCGACAGCGTGACCGCCGACGAGCGGCGCTCGAGATTGCGCACAACGACCGGGTCGTCCACTGTGAGCGGGCGCGCAGCCCCAACAGGGTCCATGGCTATCGCCCGCTACGACGCAACCATCCGCTCCGATCGTCGCGTGCCGACGATTCGCCGGATTGCGCCTGCGGGCCTTCTGTCGGCTGGGTCTGCGGAACCGGAGCGGTCGCTGCGGTGTCTGCCGGCGGCGCATCGGTCCCCGCACCGGTCTCGTCGGTCTCCGCGGCTGCCTCTTGCGCCGGCTCGCCGGCCTGGGCATCGCCGTTAGGGATATCCTCGCCGTCTTCGGCCAAGGCGGCGTCGTCAGACACCAGAGGGACGTCGTCGACAGCGGGGTGAAGGGGGCCGATCTGCTGCTCGAGCATCGCTACCTTCCGCTGCATGCCGGCGGGCTGGATGAAGCAGAAGTCGAAGAGAGAATCGAGAACGTCGAGCAACCACTCAGCCTCGCCGGGCTCGGCGCCGGCAAGGGTGCCCGGCTCCGCGCTCTTCGTTTCGAAGACGTCGAGCTTGGCCACCTGACTCAGGGTGTCGAGCGCGTCCTTGAGATAGGCGGGCAGCGACGCGGCTTCGAGGGCCGTCTCGATCTGAACCGCGAGGCTGCCTTCGCCTGCGCCGAGGTTCCGGGCAAGCAGGCCATGGAGCAGGCGCCGGCTCATGGCCGCTGACGCTTCGGCGCTATAGGCAAGGATCTGGGCGGCGGCATGGTACTCGGCCGCCAACTCAGGCGGCACGTCGTCACTCAGCCAAGGGCGCGACAGCGTGGCCGGCCACGCCGGGTAGGTACAGCCCTGATCGGTGCAGAGATTGACGATAAGGCGGTCACAGCCCGGGCAACGAGTCGATGCCACCTGCCAGGTGCCGTCTCGATCGATGCCGAGCGAGAAGCTATGGGGTTTGGTGTCGAACTCGTGTCGACAATGAGGGCATTGCATCTGGCTCTCACTCCTTGTTCAGCGCGGCCGGCTCCTTGGCTCTTTAGTTCGAGAGAGCATACTCGCCAACCTCTCCGGTCGCCAACCTCCTCATGCTCAGCGTCGTGCTTCTCGGTCGAAAGTTCGAGGCGGGAAAGCACTTCGTAGTACGAGTATAGAAATCGTCGACAGGATTGGCGCTCGGCTCGGCGAAATAGACCGAACCGTTGGAGGGTTCTTCAAACGCTCGGGAGTAGCGAACGCTGGACCTGACAGCCGTGCTTCGGCGCGGAATGACAACGGAGGCAGTGCATGCCATGAGACTTGGATCTCCAGCACCTACCTCAGTAGGATCGACTTTCCCTGCAGTGATGTCGCTGTTCGCTGCGGCGCTGCACCATGCGGCTCGACCGGCTGTCACAGCCGAGCCGTCCATCTCTCCATGTCTGAGACCGGCCGGGGACCTTCTTGCCGCCCCGGCGAACAGAGTTTGCCACTCCGCCCTGGTAGGCGCGGCTGTGAGCCCAAAGAAGAAAGGAGGTGAAGTGTTCTTTCTTCCTACTCACTACCGCTGCCTAGACAGCAGTCATGAAATGGCAGGCACGTAGGAAACGGCAAGAACCGAATTGCTATGCGTAGACAAACAAACGAAAGAGTAAGGCATCGAATGAAGAGGAGTGGTCACATGCAGAATCGCGCCACCAAGGTCGCGCTTCTGGCAGTACTCGCCATCCTCCTGGTGTTGGGGGTCTGCACGGTCGCACTGGCCGATCAGACCTGGGGCGACCTTCCCGACACGGTGAGCGCCAAGTACGGCATCACCGATAACCAGATCGCGGCGATTTCTGAAGGTTACAGCAACGGTCTGTGGAGACCGTTCTCGACAGTCAACAGGGCGCAGTTCACCAAGATGGCTGTCTCTGCCTTCAACATCCCGCTGGCGAGCCCGCCGATCGCGTCCTATAAGGACGTTCCCAAGAGCAATTTCTACTTCAAATACATCGAAGGGGCGAAGGCCGCCGGAGTCGTGTCGGGCACGACGGCGACGACCTTCAGCCCCAGCGTCAAGATCACGCGCCAGCAGGCTATTGCCATTGTTGCCCGCCATATCGCAAAGGCTCAGGGGTTCGACCTGGCCACCATGTACACCGCGGATGAGATCAGCAAGTTGCTCGCGCATTTCGGAGATGCTGCGAGCATTTCGGCTGACCTACGCGATGAAATGGCTTTTGCGTACGATATGGGCCTTACCCAAGGCGACGACTACGGCAACCTCAATCCGCTGAGCAATCTGACGCGTATCCAGGGTGCCGCATTGTTGATCAGAGCACAAGCCATCGCTCCGCCGAACCTTTGGGTGCCGGCCAAGATCGAGCTTGTCAGTACCGATAAGACCGAAGGACTCATCGGTCAGGCGTTCAACGCGACGTTCAAAGTCACCACCGGTGATGGTCATCCGGCCGCCGGCGTCCTCGTCGATTTCGACTCGCAGATAGCGGAGTTCTATGTCGGCAACGTCGATCCTGAGGCCAAGGTCACCGACAACAAGGGTGAGGTCACCGTCACGTTGCTCTCGGTGGAACCGGGTGTCCAACGGGTGAGCGCGAAGGTCGCCGGACTTCCCATCATCTACACGACTCGCTACTGGTTGGCTCTCGACGAGGTGTACAACCTCAAGGGCGGCACCGCTCAGAACAACGCGGGCGTCGAGCATCAGTGGGCTGTGCGTGTCGTGGTGTTCGGTCCCGGTCCGCGTTCGACCAGCGTCAGTGACTGGTACAACGCGATCAGCACCGCCACGTTCGATCCGACCAACGTGAACGTGCCCGACGGCATCGACGCCAACGAGTGGTACTTCGACACCGTACATGTGACGATCGAAGACTGGAACAAGACCTTCGAGGACTACCTGGCGAGTGAAGGCTACAAGCCTCGCGCGCTCGCGGGTATCGACGTCGAATGGGCGATCTACAACCTGATCGACAATCCCACGACGACACTGACCAATGAGGCCGTGACCTCGGTCGGTAACATCATCAAGGTCGACGGCAGTGCCATCAGCCCCGCCAAAGCGGCCGTGGGCAAGACTGATTCCACCGGTCTGAGCACGATCACCATTGTCTCAGAGGCGACCGGCAAGACCCTGACCGAAGCGGTGGCCGACTACCCGGGCAATCCATACCCCGAGGAGCTGTTCGATCACCTGACCTTCCAGCTGGAGTCGTGGTGGCACAACTTCGATTGGGACGACCAGCCGACCGTCAACGCCACTCAGGTCAAGACGTGGATCTCTCATACCTTCAGTGATGGCCAGGACGCCGGGCCTATCAGCCCGTCGTATCAGGCTCCCAATGTCGGCGAGGAGAAGACCCTCACTCTGACCCTGCTCGATGTATACGGCAACCCGATCGTGGGCAAGGGCGTCGAGTGGTACATGCAGGGCGTCGGATTCTTCCAGACTGATGACCAGGGTGACACCTCTGATCCTGAAGTGGCTGCAAACAATCTCGACTACGACATCACCGACGCGGCCGGTAAGGCCAAGGTCTTTGTGAAATCGTACGATTCGGGCGAGCAGATAGTCCACGCCAAGGTGCGCGACAAGGGCACCGGCGGGTCTGAAGGCATCTGGACCACCTACACTGCCGAGGTGCAGTGGTTCGACGTCGACGTGGCCACGTTCGACGACATCACCACGCAGTATGGTTGGAGCACGCCGTATATCGACACCCGTCAGTGGGTGTACCTGAACGAGGCGCTTTCGACCAACGCTCTCGGCACGTCGCACACCTTCACGCTGAGCGTCTACGGTCTGAAGCTCGAGTACGATCCGAGCGTCGACGAGCCCGACGCGCAGACCCCGTATATCGATTCCGACTACGTGGGATCCTCGTACGACGGTGTCCTCGACTCACGTGATGCCGAGTACTTCGGCGGAATCATGCTGTGGCCGAGCGACGAGCAGAAGCTCCAGTATCTCGACGACAAGATCAAGCAGAGCTATCAGACTCAGGCGGGTGTGCTGCCGTACGATTCCGACGGCGACGGTGTCATCGAGGCCGATAACAACGGTATCTCGGCAGGCGGCGTCGACGAGCGCGGCACCATGCGTATCAAGGTCGCGGGCAAATGGTTGAAGCTCTCGTTCGAGGGTGCGTACACTCGGTACGACTACGATGACGACGGCTACTTCGAGCTGTTCGACGGCACTCCGGGCATCTACATGCCGCTGGCCGGCAAGACGGTGACCTTCACAAAGGCCAACGAGGAATTGCCCGCATACTCCAACCTGGGTGTGTACTTCGACGGCAGTGACGTCCCGGCGGTGGGCAGCGCTACCCCGAACACTCCGGTGATAGCGGTCACCGACGCGAGCGGTCACGCTTCTATCACGGTCAACAACGGCACCACCGGCGGCGGACTGGCCGCGAAGGGTCCTGAGACTGTGAAAGCCGTGATCGACTGGGCGAACAATCCCCACGATGGTCCCGAACTGCAGACGGCCTACGCGAAGAAGCTGTGGGTCGCCGGCACCACCGCGTCCGCTACGGACGTGACGATCGAGGTCTACATCGACGGTGTTCTCGTAGCGAACAACCTCAAGGGTGAGATTGCCGAAGGCAAGTCGGCGGCATGGGAAACCGACGTCGGCGGCGATCGTATGCTCAATTCGGCTCATGTCGAAGTGCACGTGTATGACGCCTACGGCAACGACCTACCCGACTACGAGATCGTCTACCTGCTCGAAGACATCAACGGATGGCTTGGCGGGACGCAACTCGCGTACAACACGTACATCCCGTTCGCGTACCTGGCCGATCTCGACGTCGACGACTACGACCTGCTCACCGACATGTTCTACGACATGAACGGCGACAGGCCCGACTCCGACGAGCCTACGCTCGGGTCCGACCCGTATGCTTACATCGTGGGCCCCGGCGGCACGCCGGCGTTCTTCTTCAACCAGTGGCTCGGCAGTGAGAAGGGAGTCGACACCGGCTACGCAGGTATCGAGAGCTGGTTCACCCGAGTATCCGGGTTGGGCTTCCTCGACTACCTCGACGGCATCGATCAAGTTGGATACACCTATACCTGGCCGAGGTACCCGCTTCCGCTCGATCCGGTCGACGTCTTCAACGGCTTCGACGGAGTTCTCGAGTATGACGAACCGGGTGCGCCCGCAGAGATCGGGCTGGCCACCGACGGGGCGAAGGCTTGGACGCTCGACGGATACTTCTACAGCGAAGAGTTCGACGAAGTGCTGGCGATCTGCGCGGCGG
>JAKAHF010000099.1 GCA_021815245.1 Actinomycetes bacterium | reverse complement strand
ACGGGGTCATAGAGATCGACGGCGTCATCCACCTGATCTCACCGCCGGGAGGGGTGCTCCGGATCAGTCGCGCAGACCTCCCCGCATGGGCGCGTGACGCGGTCGCTACCGTGGGGGACATGGTCGGATGTGTCGGACCACCGACAGAACTAATAGAGGGAGATCCCACGGTGCTCCTCGACGGCAAGCCCGTGGCTCGGCGGGGGGACCGCACGTCACACGGCGGTCATGTCGCGGCGGGCAACTCGCTCATTCTGGTTAACGGCGTTCCGGCTGCCACTGTTGGCGACCTCGCGATCTGCCCCATGGTCACCGGACTCGTCCCTCATGTCGGCGGCCCTATCATGGGTCGACCCGGGGTGGTCCTGGTCGAGCAGTACATGCGTCCCCCTGCCTACCTGGCAGAGATGGTCTGGCGCGGCGCAACGCGCATCAAGGTCATGGACGATAGGCCCTTCCGGGTCGGGGACGTGATCATGATCGGCGGTTCCAACCCCGATACCATCGAGGCCGCCCGGGTGGCCGGCAAGGGGTCCTTGCTCCTGGATCGCCCTCTCGTCCACGATCACGGGGCGAATGAGTGGGTGGTCGTCGTCCCAGAGGAGTACGCCGGACTTCTCGAACCGCCGCCTGGGGACAGTACCGTCACCGCCGGCGGGGGCACCAATGGCACCGGCGATTCCCGGCCCGACAGCGGAGCTGGTCCGGGTTCCACCTTCGGGACATGGCTGCCCGGCTGGATCCTGGCTCTGATCATCGTTCTCGCGGTCCTCGTGGTCGCGGCCGTCGGCGCGGGTGTCTATGTGCTGAAGAAGTCGCGGAGGAGGGCCGGTAGGGGGGCGGCTGCACCTGCCGATGTACCTGTGTCCTCCCCCGCTTTCTGCCGCCAGTGTGGGTCGGCCGTCACTCCCGGCTCGACATTCTGCGGGGGATGCGGGAGAGAGCTCTAGCACCAATCCTGCATCGAGGCTCGCGGGGCCCTGGACCGGCACGGTCTCTCGATGCCCGATGTGTTGAAGGCCTATCTCGAGTAGCTCGCAGACTCCTGATATGAAATGACCGGTCAAGTAGGCCCGCGTTTCAAGGCGGTTCTAGACAGGGCTGAGAATGCACAAGCGAGCGGGCAGGTGGCATCGGTGCTCGACCACTCTGATATCCGCGGATCGGAACCGCACATCTTGATCGGGCCGGAGCCTGCCTCTCACTAGCGACGCGCATCTGAGGCGCATAGGAGGCCTCGAGGATCTCTCCGGAGTTGTCGCCCGCTCGCTTCTGCATCTTAGGCTACCGAGAGACGCCCCGTCATCATGCCCCACACAAACCCGGCGAGCTCGCGGGCTACGGCCGTGGTCGCCTTGTTCGACCCTTTGCGCGGAGCAAGGACGCGAAACTTCCCCGCGAGGCGACACTGCGCCCGCCAGGCATAGGCCACCGCCTCTGCCGGTTGACCCTCGAGGCGCTTGGCCAGTGTCTCGCCCACCGCCGGACGGTGCTGGTAGGCCCAAGCGGCCTCCACGAGTACGCGCCGTACGTGAGGGTTACCGGTCTTGGTGATGGCGCCGTGGCGCACGATGAGCCCGCTTGAGTGCTCGCTCGGCACCAGCCCGGTATAGGCCATGAAGGCGGCGGCCGAGCCGAAGCGGCGAAAGTCACCAACCTCGGCAATCAGGGTGACGGCCGAGAGGGTGTCGATGCCGCGAAAGCAACGCAGAAGCCCGACGGCCGGAGCGAGTTCGGGCTCACACGCGGCTCGGGCGATCTCCGCCTCGATCACGGTAAGCTGGGCCGAGCGGACTTCCTCGGCGGATAAGAGATGAGAGAAGGCCGCCTCCGCCGCCGCCTCTTCGAAGTGCTGGGTGCGGGCCCAGGCGGCAAAGGCGGTGCGACCGGTCGCACCCTGCGGTGGACGCCGCCCGTGGCGAAGGAGAAAACTGCGCACTCGTTGCCGGGCGATGCGGCGGTCGTTCTTCAAGTCCTCGCGCGCGCGGATGAGCTCGCGCAGGGCTTCTTCAGTCGGGCTCGGCACCCGGATGGGGACGAGTTCCCCCGCCCGGTGAAGCCGCGCGAGATTGCGGGCATCAGAACGATCCGTCTTCTGACGTACTCCCGGGCGTTTGGGCACGAGCGCCGGAGCGATCACGTCGCAGGCAAGGCCAAGGGAGGCAAGCAGCCGGTGGGTGTCATATCCGGTGGGGCCGGCCTCATAGCAGAGGCGAAGCTCCGCCGGGTCCCCCAAGCGCGATGCCCAGCGACGGATGGCTTCGGGGGTGTTGGGGATCACCCGCTCTTCGCAAGCGCTGCTTCCGGGTCTCAGTGTTGCCACCGCGATCGTGTCCTTGTGTACATCCAATCCGATGTGTGTAATGGTGTCCATAGCCGGTCCCTCTCCGTGTGTGGCTCTCTCTGCGAGGGTCCTCGCAGACAATCCACGGTATACGCGGATGGACCGGTCATTTCATTATGACTAGTACAGGTCTTTGTCCCAGCCGGGGATGTTCCAGCCCCTGTAGCCCTGCTTGTCAACCGCCGCCTCGAGCGTGCCGGGCATGAGTACCGAGGGCTTCGGCGAGATATGACCGGGCGTTATGTAGTCGTAGATCACACGCTCCGTCGTCACCATCGAGAACGTGTCGTCATCGGCAACGAAGGTATCGTAGCTTGCCTTCAGCGCCTGGTAGAGCGCCGGATCTTCGCGCAACTTGGCCAGGTCGTCGACCGACCTGAACCAGATCTCTTCGACGCCGGCATAGTGACCAACGTTGCCGAACTGAAAGAGCGTGCCTTTGAACACGGCCGGGTCCATAGGAACGTGCTTGTCGATGACGAGCTTGCGGATAAGGCCTCCGCTCAGCTCGACCATCTTCGCGCCGTGCTCGCGCCACCTGGCGTTGAACTCTTCGTACGACAACTCAGATTTCTTGCGCAGCCAGTGGATCAGCTTGACACCGCCGGCGTAGAAACCCGGCTCTTCGTAGAGGGCCTCCCAGTCGAGCAGCTCGACGGCGAAGCTGTCGGAGCCGAACTTGTGCGGTTGCATGCGATTAGGATAGTCCTCTGCCTTGAACGGACCGCCGATGGCCTCGTAGTCGTCGACGACGTGGTCGGCCATGTTGTCCCAGTCCATGGGCGAGAGCGGGTGGATCAGCATGTCGCTCGTGACGCCGTCGATCGAGTAGTGCTGCACGTAGCGACGGAAGCTGTCCATGACCGTCGGTGTCTGCAACATGAGTGAGACGTGGATGATCCCCCACTCGTAGAAATACCTCTCCCGGGTCATGTCGGGCTTCCGTTGAGCCGCAAGCATGAACTTGAGCATCGTCAGTCCTTCCGTGAGTGAATGCGCCCGTGCGCCGGTTAGAAGGCCGTCGCCCCGCCGTCGATCTTGATATCGGTGCCGGTGACCCAGCTCGATTCGTCGGAAGCCAAGTATACGCAGGCATAGCCGATGTCCATGGGATCGCCGAGGCGCTTGAGCATGAACCCGCGCAGCACCATCTCCCTGAAGCCGGGCTCGGTATCGAGGCGGTGCTGCGTGTGCTCGGTGACGATGAGGGCCGGCGAGATGCAGTTGGCCCTGATGTTGTACGGAGCGCCCTCTGAGGCCAGCTGGCGGGTCATGGCGAGCACACCGCCCTTGGTGGCGCAGTGCGCGGTCGCGCCGGCACCCGGCAGGGCCACGTACGAATTGGCCGACGCCATGTTGATGATCGAGGCCGCGCCGCTCTTCATGAGATGCGGCCACGCCGCTTTGGTCGCGAGAAACACGAGGTCGAGTTCGCCCACCATGGTACGGCGCCACTGCGTCTCATAGTCCATCTCGGCGATAGGCGCAAACTCGACGAAGGCGGCCGAGTTGACGAGGATGTCGAGCCGGCCGTACTTCTCGACGGCGAAGGCCATGAGGGCCTCGTTCGCGGCGGGATCGGTCAGGTCGGCGCAGAAGTTCTCATACGACAGCCCCTCGCCCTTGATCACGGCCGCGGTCTCGTCGGCAGCCGACTGCCTGCGGTTGCTTCCGATGACGTGCGCGCCTTCGCGGGCCATCGCCAGCGCGCAACCCTGGCCGATGCCCACGCCCCCCGATCCGGTCACAACGGCGACTTTGCCCTTCAGTCTTTCACCCATTCCCGGCCTCCTCTTCGGAATGATGCTCTCCGTGTCGTCGTCTTTTGGATAAATGAGTTTTCCAATATACTACAATCCGGTTGCTATCCTCGCCCTACCCCAGAGAAGGTGCCCGCCGACCGAACGGAGCGCCGGTCCGCGTGACACCGGCCCTTCCGCGTGGCCGGGTTGTCGCCACTGGCGGCCCTGCCCCTGGCCTTCTTTCTCGGCCGCAGGCTCGGTTCCGATTCCACCAGGCGGTAGACCGTCCCACTTCGCATAGTTCCCAGACGAACCTCTCGCGAAGAGCCTCAGAATCACTGGGTTATCATCGCCGCAGGGTGAGGATACCGTCCTAAGGAGGGCACAATGTCAGAAAGAGACCAGCGCGACGACGCCGAGCAGCCCATTGTGGGCAAATCGGTCAGCCGTCGGGAATTCCTCAAGATCGCCGGCATCACTGGTGTAGCCGTCGGTGCGGCGGGTGGCCTCGGCGGACTGCTTGCCGCCTGCGGCAAGGATGAACCCGAAAGCACTACTACTACCGCCGGAACCGGCACCTCGGAAACTACGGCGACCACCGCTCCGACCGCCAGCTCCGAGACGACCGTCGCCGCCGGCGTCGAGTCAGGCGACGAGATCAAGGCCGGCTACGTGCTGCCCATCACCGGTAGCATGGCCGCGTTCGGCACCGCCGCTCAGTGGCACCTCGACTACTTCAACAAGAACATCTGGGGCGACGGCTTCGTCATGGGCGACGGCAAGAAGCACAAGTTCACCGTCATCGTCGAGGACATGCAGTCCGACTCCAGCCGCGCGGGCCAGCTCACCGGCGACCTGATCTCTCAGGCCGGCGTGCAGCTGATCGGTGCGAGCGCGAGCGCCGACAACGTCATCCCAGTGCGCGACACCTGCGAGAGCATGGGCTGCCCCTGCATCACCTACGACTGCCCGGGCGACGCCTGGAACGGCGCCCAGCCCGAGGGTGGCTTCAAGTGGTGCTGGCACACGTGGTTTGCCTTCAAAGACGTGGCTGCCAACTTCATCAACATGTGGGACCAGGTTCCCACCAACAAGAAGGTGGGCGGTCTCTATCCCAACGACGGCGACGGCAACGCGTTCGCGGGCGGCATGCCGGCGGCGTTCGTACCGCTGGGCTATGCCTACGTCGATCCGGGTCGCTACCAGAACAACACCGAAGACTACAGCGCGATCATCAGCCAGTTCCGCAATGAGGGCGTCGAGATCGTGACCGGCGTGCCGACTCCCCCCGACTTCGCCAACTTCTGGAAGCAGGCCGTGCAGCAGGGCTTCCGTCCCAAGGTCTCCACTGAGGCCAAGGCCATGCTCTTCCCGCAGGGCATCAATGCTCTCGGCGAACTCGGCGACGGCCAGACCGTGGAATGCTGGTTCCATCCGAAGTTCCCGTACAAGAGCGACATCACCGGCCTGACCGCGCAGGAGATCTGCGATCTCTGGGAGAAGGACAAGGGCGAGCAGTGGACTCAGCCCATCTGCTTCGCGGGCCAGTTCGACGTGTTCACCGACATCCTCAAGCGCTGCACCGATCCCAAGGATCCCAACGCCATCATCGAGGCGACCAAGGGCACCAAGATCATGACCGTCGGCGGCCCGGTCGATTGGACCGTCAACCCCGACCCGTACACCGGTTGGTACAACTTCTCCACCAAGCCGATCGCCGGCGGCCAGTGGATCCGTACCCCGGAGGGCCCCTATCAGTACAAGATGGAGATCGTCGCCAGCGTGTCGCAGACCGACATCAAGACGACCGCTGCTATCAAAGAGCTCACCTACGCGTAAGTCATTACGCGGTAGCTGACTTCCCGAAACGGGCCGGGCGCGCAAGCGCCCGGCCCGCTTCGTTTCTTGACACCCCGGGCGAGGCCGCAGCCTTGCAGGCGCGGCGCAACAAAAAGGCCCCGCCACAGCGGGGCCCTCGCTACCTCAAGCTTGGAGCGGCAGATCAGGCTTTGTCGAGCAGTATGATGCCGAGGTTGGTCGAATCCTTGAGCTGAATCTTCGTAGAGTAGGGCTTGTAGCCCGCCGCCTCGACGACCACGTCGTATTCGCAGCCCGGCTGCAGCCTGTCGACCACTACCTCGCCATAGTTGTTGGCCAGGCCTTCAGCGACCGAGCCGTCAGCGCCGGTCACGCGCACCTTCGCACCTTCGGCGCACTCGTCGGTGTCCTTGTATGCCACGCCGGCAGCGACGAAAGCGGTGTTCCACTTGTGGAGGTTCTTATACAGCACCCGCGGCTTGGTTCCCAGCTCGGCCTTCAGGGCTACAAGGCCATCCGCCGCAGACCTGGCGGTCATCTCTTCATCATCGGCAAAGACGAGTGTCATCGCTCCCGTGGGGCAGACTTGCGAGCAACGAGTCTCGGTCCAGCCGTCGGCGATGAGATGGGCGCAACCGGTGCACTTCTGAGCCACCTCGGCTTCCTCGTTCCAGAAGATCGCGCCATAGGGGCACGTGCCGACGATCTCGCGATGTCCCTTGGCTTTGATCGGATCGATGATGACCAACCCGTTCTCTAGGCGATAGACCGCCCCATCGGGCGAGTCGTTGATGCAAGGCGCTTCGGCGCAGTGCATGCACGGCTGAGGCAGGTACGCCACCTGTACGATCGGGTACTGGCCGCGCTCCTTGCGATCGATGTCGATCCAGCGGTGGCCTGTCCACGGCTGCGCCAAGGAATATGGCGGAAAGTCGTTGCCCACGAACTCGTCCTTATCTGCCAGAAAGCAGTCATTGCAGTCGTGGCAGCGGGCGACGTCGATCACCATGTTCCACTTCTTCATCTTGTCTCGCCCTCCTATTTCCGTCGCCTGTGTGAGATAGGCGCTATCCGCTCACGTGATCGAGTTGGTGCAGCGAGCCGTCTACACGACGCCGTTGCGATGCGCAGCGCGATCGTGGCAAGTATACCTGGACTACCGAGTGGTAGGTAGTCTGAGCGAAGCCGAACGCGCCCGCGTTTGGTCGTGCCCTGAGAACCGCCGCACAAAAAAAGGTGCGGCTCGCGGGGGACCCCCGCGAGCCGCACCGAGACTCTCTTCGAGTCGCTGCCCGAAGGCAGCTCAGTCCTCTTGTTACATCGCGTTCAG
>JAKAHF010000098.1 GCA_021815245.1 Actinomycetes bacterium | reverse complement strand
CCGGGCGTTCGGGGCCAAGCCGTCGGAATTCCGGTCGTCAATCGAGGCCATGGCCCGCCGCGCCGGACGGGGCGACGAGCTACCCTCCATCAGCGCCCTCGTCGACCTGGGCAACATCATGTCGCTGCGCCACATGCTGCCGGCCGGCGCCCACGCCATCGACTTGCTGCAGGGCGACATCGAGCTGCGCTTCGCGACCGGTGACGAGAACTTCGTGCCCTTCGGCTCGGAGGAGCTGGAGCATCCCCTCCCCGGCGAGGTCATCTTCGTCGAGAACAGCACCAACACGGTGCTCACCCGCCGCTGGACCTGGCGCCAGGGCAACCACACCCTGACCCTGCCCGAGACCACCGCCATCGAGTTCAACGTCGACGGCCTGCCGCCGATCACGCGGTCGGAGGTAGAAGAGGCCGCGGCCGAGGTGGCCGAGTTGATCAAGCGGTTCTGCGGAGGCACGAGCCGGATCGACTATCTGACGGCCGACAATCCGCGTATCTCGTTGGCGCCGTAGGAGGCCGTCGAAGAGCGACGCCCGCCAAGCAGGCCGGCTAGGCGAGGAACGTGAGCCCGAAGTTGAGAGCGATGATGACCAGCGCAATCACCGCGTGAGCTCCGGCGATCGACTCCCGCCACGACAGCCCCAGGATCCGCCGGCGCCCGATCGAGTTGACCACCATCAGCACGGCCAGGGATGGGACGACGGGGCTGAGGGCTCGGGCATGGAGCCCGCCCTGATTCATCGCAATGATCGCCACGACTCCGACGGCGAATGCTACCAGAACGGCGACGGGCAGCCAGTTCACGAGCGCCAAGGCGCGGAGTAGCCGCCGCCGTCCTGTCGGTTTGCGCGGAGGGATGCGCGGAAGACCTGCCTGCGCCTCTTCCGCCACAGCGGCGAGGTAGGTGCTGGAGAGTGCCCGAACGTGGTCAGCCACGCGCCACCCAACAACAAGCGCTCCCGAAACACGAGGGTGGAGTCGGACTTAGACTTCAGCCTGAGACCAAGATCGGCCGCGACGTCCATGCAGATGGACACGGCGAGCGGCATGGGCACGTCGAGGGCATGCTCCTTGGCGTAGTCGATGTACGCGTCATAGACCACAGTGGGAGCTGATGACCCAATCGCGCTCTCTTTCACAGGAATCCCCCCTTCGCGCCACTCGTTGCCCGGCGACTCTCAGATTCTAGAATACGCGATGTGCCGTCACGAGCACGCCCTCGGTGGGCCGTTTCCACGGACCCGGAAACTCTACTTGAACGCGGCAGCCTCGATACGGCAGCGGAAGAATTCACCCTCCGACTCGAACCTGTCGCTGTTGAAGTGCCACCCGGCTCGGAGTCTGGTCGGGATCGTATAGCCATCGTACGACCGCTCATCCTCGACCCACCCTCCGAAGCTCCGCAGACCGTAGCCTTGCCCGGTGCCAGGCTCCCCCCAGCGCTCCAGGCTCAGGCTCCGCAGGTCGCCCGAGGGTCCGGCCGAGAGCGTCACATCGACACGCTGACCGGCAACCGGCAGCGCGACGCCGAGGTCCCCGGGTCTACCCTCGGGCCGCTCGACCACGTGCGGGATGAGCGCCGATGGGAGCCAGACACTCTCCGCGGCGAACCGGCCGGCAGCCGACCGGGAGACATCGGGCCCCGATGACCTCATGACGGGGATGATCCCGAACAGCTTCCAGCGCATGAGGCCCTCGCCGTCGACGAAACGGTCGAATCCCCTCAGCCGCACAACCCCCATCTTCACGGTGGCGCACCAAACGAACCCCCGGTCGCGGATGAGGACCTCCTCGGCTTCAAAGGGAAGCCACTTGTTCAGCTTGATCTCGCCGCTCATAGAGAGCCGGACCGCCGTCGCCAGCCGAGTTCCCGGCTCGATGGCGTGCTCGAGATAGCGTCTTGCCGAGGGGGGACAGTTCGTCAGCGCAAGGGGGTCGAAGATCCCTTGGCCCGTGGGTACAGAATCCCAGAGTTCGTCTAGCGACGGCGTGTCGGACATGAATCCCCTCCCGAGGAGTCTGACATTTTGGGTTTCAGCGGAGCGCGCGCTCCTACTCCGCCACGCTGAAGGCCTCGGCCGCCAGCCGGTCGGAGTAGTCGGCGACGTCTTTGGGCCACCGGGCGATCTGCGATCGGAACGTGTCGCGGTCGCCCGCGAACAGCGCCCGGCATGCCTCCTCGAACCCCGGCTCGTTTCCGGCCATGGCGGTCATGAAGCGGACGGCCCCCTCCTGGGCCCGCCTCGTGGTGTCGCTCTGGGCGTTCTCGCGGCGGGCGGTCTCGACGAGCTTGCGCAGGGCGACAGACGCGCCACCGGGTTGGGCGCTCAGCCACTCCCAATGTCGCGGAAGCAGCGTGACTTCTCGTGCCACCACGCCGAGCTTCGGGCGTCCCGGGCGTCGGGGCTCAGACTCGGGCGCGGGCTCGGGCGCGGACGCGGGTCGGCTCGCCCGCACATCGACGTCGATCTGCTCTCCGGTGACGTCGTCGAACACGAGGACCGATCGCGCCTCGCCTTTGGACTCCAGGTCGCGAAGGGTGGCGACGACCTCCTCGTGCGTGCCTGTCGCAACTGCCTGAGAGCCAACGAAGACGGTACGTGAGTGCTGATGCATGACAACTCCTCATCACGGGGTTACGACGAAGATTATCACCCGGACAAAACCCTGTGTCAATATCACCCGGACAAAATGCGAGGAGTTTCAGGGCTCGGCCGGCGGTCGCAGAAGACTCGCTCCTGTGGCGCACTTCCTCTCGTTCTATTCCCCTTGCCGTAGTTCATCCCCAACAGCGTCGCCAAACACTGATCTTGTATTCAACGTTTGGGTCGGGAGCTACCTTCATGATCTTGTAGTCAACACTGGGGTCGGGTTTGACTACAGCTATGGAGTATTCGATCTGTGTGTCAGGAGCAACGATGTTCGGATTCTCTTCCAGGATCTGAGCGACTTGGGCCACAACCACCGGATCGCCTTGGATGGCGATCGAAATGGGCTGCTGGCTGGGAATTCTTGCGCAACCACCTGCAGCCAAGATCAGGAACGCCATGATTGCGGCAAGCATTCCGACACGCTTCATCGTAGTTCCCCCTTCAGCAAGACGTGTCATCCGGCGGCGGCCCCGGCTGTCCGGCTGCGCTGGCTCGTTGGACGACACTGGATGACGTTCCGTTTCCAGGCTGTCAGGGACCACGCTCGAACGCCCCCCCGGACGCACGCCACGAATGGCATGCTGCAACCGCAGACAGCCAGGCACCACGCCGTCGGTGGTCGCCGTGGCCCGCGAGCTCTCGGGATTCGTCTGGGGTGCGATGACCGGGAGCATGGCGACATAGGAGAACCAGCATGCACGCGGGCGGGCGACACAACCCGGAGAGATCCTCGAAGTCGTTATGCGACGAAAGCATGCGCGTGCCTAGTGGGAGGCAGGCTCCGGCAGGACCGAGATGTGCGGTTCCAATCCGCGGATATCAGCATGGTCGAGCGCCGATCCCATGTGCCCGTCCGCTTGCACTTTCACACCCCTGCAGATCGCCTTGACGGGGGTGGGGTTGACCGGCTATCTCATATCAACGATTCAGCGCGTCAGCCGCGTCCGTTGTCCATGGTACGCCATGCTTTGACAACGCAGGATGTCGTCTGCAGGCGCCCGCTACGCACGTCGACTGGGATCATCACCATGGACCCGGAAACGGACCACCCGAGCCATCAATGCCGAAGAGCGCCTCGCTGACCCCGTACTGCATGAGGACAACGCCAGGTGCGCACACCGCGCAGATGGCGGCTACGACGGACCACTCCTCGCCGAATCCCCGGGGGGTCGCCAGCGTGAGAACCCCTGCCAGAGCCGGGATAGCTCCCAAGAACAAGACCACGTGGGCGACGGTGAAGCTCGGACCGAGAAGCGCGCGACTGGCAACAGCACCCAGAGTCGTCACGAGCACGACTTCCAGGAAGAAGGCACCAAGAACGGCGATCGAGACCGCCAAGACGGCACGGCGCAGCAAGTGCCGCGGCGCCACCAGCCTGTTCAGAAGAACAGAGTAGACCGAGACCCCGGCGAAGGCCGCGAACATCGACAGCATGATGCCGAGCGTCTCCATTCTACGCGTTCCTCCCTACTAAGCGGTACACATCGGGCCGCTCTGCCCAACGCCTCAGCCGGTCAGCGGCAGCCGAAGGCTGTCCGCTGCACCGGCCTGTCACGCGACACGCAACGGTTTGATGCGCTGCATGTCTTCCTTGAGGATCGTCTGGGCGTCCCACAGGTCGACCGCGCGCCGGCGCCACATCATGTACCGGGTCGCGATGGGATCTGCCGCCCAACCTGCGAAGATGGCGGTGGCGTCGTCGAGCCGGGGACGCCGAAGCACGAGGCGGGAGCATTCAATGCGCTCAGGAAGATGCACTCTCATTCCCTCGATTCAGGCCAACTCCCGGCAGATGAGCCGCACGCGAAACGCGTCTGCTCGAACCGCCTGTCACGCAGAGGCTGGAGCGAGTCCTCGGTTCCGGATGTACAGCTCCAACGTCTCCTCGAGTTCCTCGAAGAGCACGAAGAGCCTCTCGTCCACATCTTCGAGCAGCTCGTCAGTCTCGTCATCATCCCACGAGTCGATGACCTCGTTGCGCTCGTCCTCTGACAGGGGCACGCCGCCGGGAAACAACGCGGTCACCCGCTCAACCTGCTGCTTCACATCGCTGGCGGCCAAGGTCTCCAGCGCGATCAAACAGTCTGGGAGCGTGCCGATGCTGGGGTTCTCGAAGTAGCTGATTAGGCCACCATTCTCGGCGTCGTCAATCAACTCGCGGGTATTGAGCCACACCCTCTCGTCCGCGCTCAGCGCACCATAGCCCTGACTCGAGCACTTGTCGCACAGGGCATGCCAACTTGCCATCCACCAGGGTTCGTCCACAGTCTCCCTCCTATCTAGCACCTCAACCGGTCAGCGGCGGCTCTGCCCGAGTCGGAACTTGAGTACCCGATCATGTCCAGGAACTCATCGATGTCGGTGGGCAGCTCCTCGTCCTGGAGCATCCCTCCTCGGACGACGACGCTACCGTCCTTGATCCCTGCAAGGATCCTTTCGATCTGAGCCATTATGGCGGCGTCCTCTCCGGATATGGGGACGGTCGTTGAGACGCTCTCGGCAGCCTCCGACGCGGAACCACACGCTGCGAGAACCGATATGCAGACTAGCGCCGCGAGCATGATTGTCAGCATGAGAACGGCCCGTTTGGCGCTCACATCAACCCCCTCAGTCGTCGGATGTGCCTCAACAATCGACTTCCCCCCAGAACTCTGCGGCACGCCTGTAACGCTAACGGCTCGGCCGGTCAGCGGCGACTGTGCCGTCTGGCTGCGCCGGCGGTCAGGAACCGCCCAACCTAGCTGTCGGCTTCGACCCTTCGCAACGCCTCGGTACACTCGACGATCCAAAGACCGGTCGTATGGCTCCTGGAGTCCGTCACCGCGATGGCGATATGTTTCGCGTCGAGCCATACCAGCTCCCCGGAGCACCATGCATCCAAACCCCATTCGGCCGCCCTCCACAACAGCATTCGCTCGGGGTGGCCCTGTTTCGAGAAGGCCAGACCTCCATCATAGACGTGTGCCCAAATGTCACCGGAAGGGTTCGGGGCAGGGCATGACATCGGGACCGACGCGGCTATTGCCTCGCGAACGGATGCACCGGCCAACTGCAGAGAGTAGACAGTTCCCCACCCGCCGTTTGGTGGAGAGTCGTCTACCTGAACAATCAGCTGAGAGTCCGACAACCACACCGCATCGCCCACGGACCCGTCCCGGGGCGACCAATCGATCTCGGGAAGAGAAGTCACCCGATCTACGAACGAATAGGCATAGCCACGCCCGCTCGTTCCGGCTTGTTCCACCAATAGGCACTCTCCCGAGGGAGAGGCCCAGACTCTCGACACATTCTTGATCCCAAGGTCACGCGCCTGATCGTCACCATAGCCCTGGAAGTAGAGACGCGCATCTGCATCGAAGTAGACACCCGATGCCGACGCCGAAGGGTTCGCCGGACCCGCCGCGGTGTACGGCGAACCCGTCCCCGCGACTAGTCCAACCGCAAGACGGGAACTATCATCCGAGTCCCAAGTGCTGTAGACCCGCAAGCCGCCCTCTTCACCGCTAGCGAAGCTCTCCACCACCAGTGGGCCCGATGCGACGGCCGAACAGATCCCGGCATTGGGAATCTCACGCACGAGAGTCACCGACGCCGCGGGCAGCGCGTCGACGTGGACATCGACAGGCGTAGAGCGAGGCGCAACGTTTGCGGTGGCGCCGCATCCGGAAACCGCTAGGGAGCAGACAACAGCCGCCAATAGAAACGACGAAAGCCACAGTCTCACCGGGTCCCCCTCTGTGCGGTTTGGTCTAACGTCCAGCAGTTGAGCCGCCGGCGAAGCTGGTCGGCTCGAAGTGCTTGTTACGCGACCTTCAGCGGCTTAATGCGCTCGACCTTCGTGCCGATCGCCTCCTGCGCGTCCCAGAGATC
This sequence comes from Actinomycetes bacterium, assembly GCA_021815245.1. The sequence goes on along the minus strand of JAKAHF010000098.1, from coordinate 728 downwards.
GACGGCGCGTTGCGCGTTCAGCCAGAACTCGGGGCTATTGCCGAACAGCCGCGCCAGACGTAGGGCCATTTCCGGACTGAGGGCACGACGCTCGCGCAGGAGCTCGTTGATTGTCTGACGGGAGACACCTAGCGCCGCAGCAAGGCCGGCGACATTAAGCCCGTAGTCGGGCAGGAAGTCCTCACGTAGCATCTCACCGGGATGCGTGGGGCGGATCAACCGCTTGCCGGTGTTGGGAATGCTCATCTAGCTCACCTCGATATCAGTGGTAGTCGGTGATTTCCACGTCGTAGGCATCGCCGTCGGCAAACACGAAGCAGATGCGCCATTGGTCGGTGACCGAGATCGAGTACTGGCCCTTGCGATCTCCCTCGAGTGCATGCAAGCGATTGCCCGGCGATGCACCCAAGTCATCAAGTGACGTTGCGAGATCGACGTACTCGAGCTTTCGCAACGCCCGCCTGACGATCTCCGGCGGCAGACGGCGAGACGTGCCCGTCTCAAACAGAGACTGCGTCTGCGCGTCGGCGAAGGACTTGACCACGGCTGGTAATGTAACCGGTCACGTGACACTTGTCAACCGGCAGCGGTCCTGGTTCGCACCGTCTTCTACCTCGAGCCCCTTGGCCTCGGCGAACCGCTTGAGGGTGTCCTCAAGCGCGACCGCAGCGAGCACCGCGGCAGCATCCTTGGCTCCGGCATCAAGGGCCGCTTTCGCGCTGTTGACT
>JAKAHF010000097.1 GCA_021815245.1 Actinomycetes bacterium | reverse complement strand
GCTCGCCGCCGACCTCAGCTTCCCCGAGGCGGCCGACTCCAAGACCATGTACGCCGGCATCGACTCGCGGCTGGAGGCCATCTACCAGGGGTTCGACGATCACATGGCCTCCTCGGCCGGCGCGGGAGCCCTGGAGCCCACGCTGATGGAGATCCTCGCCAAAGGCGAAGATGTCGAGGAGAGGCATCACGCCCAAGTGGCGGCGTTGCTGGCGGGGGCAAGCGATCAGACCACCGAGAGCGCCGACATCGTCGTCGGAGTGCACCGGGTTGTCGACAGTCTCGCCGGCCACCCCGACGCACCCACCCGGTTCGGCTTGGCTTCGGCAGCCGAGGCGCTGCGGTGGATGCGGAGCGAGGCCGGTGCTGCGATCGCCAGGGAGTTCGAGGTCTACATGCGGCGTCACGGGCACCGCTGCATCCGCGAGCTCGAGCTGCGCCAACCCGAATGGAACGCCGATCCGCTGCCTCTGGTCGCTTCGATGCAGGCCGCCTACAAGGCCCTGACGCTGAGAGACACCGCCGGCGCCGCGGCGAACTCGCTGGAGTCGAGCCGCGCCGTCTACCGCGGCCAAGGCCGGGCCATGAGGTTGCTGGTACGCCTCACTCAGAACGCCGTCGAGCGCCGGGAGCGCACCAAGTCGCTGCTGGTCGCCGTGGTCACGTGCTTCAAGGGCTCCTACCGGCGCCTGGGAGACCTTCTGGTCGCGGAGGGGAGACTGCCCGACGCCGACTGCGTCTTCTTCCTGACCCACAAGGAGCTTGGCCTGCTCGTCGGCGATGCCGATCGTGCGCTGGCCGACATGGCTGTTCGCCGGCGTGAGGTGCTTGGGTATCAGCAAGAGCTCAGATTTCCCGACGTCTTCACCGGCAGCCCCGAGCCGCTCGACGATACGCAGCTACCTCTGGCGTTCGACCACACCCTGCGCGGCAAACCGGTGAGCCGCGGCCGGGTGGCCGGTCCGGCGCGGGTGGTCACCACGTTGGCCGACGCCCATACGATCCAGCCAGGCGACATTCTCATAGCACCGGTCACCGACGTGGGCTGGAGCCCCTATTTCAGCCTGGTCGCCGGACTCGCGACCGACGTGGGCAGCTCGGTGTCGCATGGCGCCGTGGTGGCCCGCGAATACGGCCTGCCCGCCGTGGTCGACCTGCGGCAGGCGACCAGAGTGTTCAAGACCGGCGACCTGGTGCTCCTCGATGGGGACCATGGATTGCTCAGTCTCACCGACTCGAGGGAGGAGAACTAGCATGATCACGAAGCTCGACGACTATCCCGTCCACCAGACCCCCGAACCGCTCAGCCGGCCGGCTTCGGACTCCCTCAACTTCTACGACCGCTACTGGTTCAACGGCTTCGAGCGCGAGGGTCGCTTCTACTTCGGGTGCGCTCTGGGACTGTATCCGAACCGCCGGGTGATGGACGGCGCTTTCAGCGTCGCCATCGACGGAGTGCAGCACGCCTTCTTCGCCTCGCGCAGGGCGCCGGTGGAGCGCACCGATACGTCGGCAGGGCCGCTCTCGGTGGAGGTCGTCGAGCCGATGCGGGCGATCCGCGTGCGCCTGACGGCCAATGACACCGGCCTCGAGTGCGACCTCGTATTTCGTGCCCGCACCATCGCCTACGAAGAGCCGCGCTCCGTGCTTCGTGACGAGGAGCGGGTGATGCTCGACACCACGCGCTTCACGCAGTTCGGCACCTGGGAGGGGTACTTCAGCATCAACGGCGTGCGCACCGAAGTGCGGCCCGGCGATGTGGTCGGCGTGCGCGACCGGTCGTGGGGCGTACGACCGGTGGGCGAACGCGAGAGCGCGGCACCATCGCGGTCGGAGCCCGGCATCTACTGGATCTGGTGCGTCAACCACTTCGACGACCTGTGCACCCACTACGCCACGTTCGAAGATCACGACGGACGGACCATCCAGGTCAGTGGGGCGGTGCTTCAGGCGTACGACACGAGCGGCGAGATCCCCGGCGAGGCCGTCTTGCGTTCGCGCGGGGCTTTGGAGATGTCGTCGGCCACCGTCACCGTCAACTGGGAGAAGGGCACCCGCCGCTCGGCGTCGGCCGGACTCGAGTTCATCTCGCCCGGCGGGGAGACCATGACCCAAACCATGGAGCCTCTCCTCCTCTTCTACATGAAGGGCCTTGGCTACCAGCACCCCAAGTGGGCGCACGGCATCTTCAAAGGCGAACTGGTGACGGGCTACGAATCGTGGAACCTCGACGAGCCCGATCCGCTGGCCTACGAGAACATCCACGTACACCAGGTATGCAGGGTGAAGATGGGCGATCGCACCGGCATCGGAGTCCTGGAACAGATCGTCTTCGGATCGCACAAGCCGTCCGGATTCACGGGCTTCTTCGACGGGGCGCAGTAGCTCCGGCGACCGATCGTTCGCGCGTGGCTCGGCGCGCGCGAACGGCGTCTCCCTTGACGCCTTACCGAATGACGTTTACATTCTGAGCGTCCGCGCAGATCGCTGTGGGAATCGAGGCTCAGACATGTATTCCTTCCGTCCCATAAGCGCCCGGGTCGCACGCATGAAGGAGCTGTACCGCGATGCTCCGTTCGTACTCGACGCCGAGCGTGCGCTGATCGTCACCGAGACCTACCGCAGGCTCAAACACGCGCCCGCGGCTATCAAGAAGGCTCAGTCGCTCTACGACACCTGCGAGCAGATGACCATCAGGGTCGAAAAGGACGAGCTGATCGTCGGCAACATCGGCAAGCACTACAAGGGCACGACCATGTGGCCCGAGAACGACGGCATGGCCTGGCTCTTCTGGGAGCTCGAATCGGGCATCTTCGATGCGCGCGAGTTCCAGGACGAGCCCATGAGCTTCCCCCAGGAGGAGCGCGACCTCCTCTACACCATTCGCGACTTCTGGAGCGACAACTGCTTCACCGAGCTCATGGATGCCGCCATGCCCGAGGGCTCAGAAACCCTCGTCGACGCCGGCGTGCTGATGGCGTGGCCCAAGCGCAACGGTTCGGCGCCGACGGGCCACCTGTCGCCCAACTACAAGAAGGTCATCGACGTAGGGTTCGGGGCCGTCCGTCAGGAGGCGCTCGACAAACTTGCCGCCATGCGCGGTCGCATGTACGGGCATGACGCTGAGAAGTACTACTTCTACAAGTCGATCGTCATCGTGTGCGATGCCTACATCCTGCTGGCCAAGCGTTACGCGGCTGAATGCCGCAGTCAGGCCCGCGGCCCGGTCGAGGCCGGTAGGCAGGCCGAGCTACTTGCCATGGCCGACTCGCTCGACTGGATCGCCGAGAACCCGGCGCGCACCTTTCAGGAGGCCGTGCAGGCGACCTTCCTCTACCAGACCTTCTTGTACATCGACGGCAACTTCCAAGGCCTGTCGTTCGGACGGTTCGACCAGTACACCTATCCCTGCCTCGAGCGCCAACTCGAAGATGGGTCGATCTCCCTCGACGAGGCACAGGAGATCGTCGATTGCTTCTGGCTCAAGGTCGGCGCCCTCTACGGCGCCCGCGTCGTGCTGGTGGCCCGGGTCACCGGCGCCTACTCGACCTTTCAGCACCTGACCCTCGGCGGGGTCGACCGCGATGGCAACGACGCCACCAATGCAGTGACGTTCATGGGCCTCGAGGCTCCGGCCCGCCTACAGCTTCACGAACCGCCGGTGTCGCTTCGGGTCGGCAAGAACACACCCGATGAGCTGTTCGCCTGCGCGTTCGAGTCGTCGAAGCGAGCGGGCGGCATACCCTGTTTCCAGAACGAGGACCTCATCATCGAGGCCTTGGCCGGCGGCGGGCACTACTCGCTCGAAGACGCGCGCGACTTCTGCATCATCGGCTGCCAGGAGATCGGGGGATCGGGCAACGACTATCCGGCGACCGGGGGCATCCATTCTCTGGCCGACGTGAACCTGGCCAACGTGCTGCTGCTCGCGCTCAACAACGGCGTCAATCCGTTGACCAATGCGAGGTGCGCCCTCGAGACTGGGTATCTCTACGAGATGCAGACGTTCGACGACGTGCTCGCCGCGGTAAGGGCCCAGATGGAGTACTTCGTCGAATGGCTCCTCACGCTCAACAACTGCGCCGAGTGGGTGTCGATGAAAGACCGGCACGTGCCGGCGCTCTCGGCCATGCTCGAAGGCTGCATGGAGAACGGCAAGGATTGTGTGTGCGGCGGCGCCAAGTACAACTCGTTCGGCGTGCCGGCCACCGGTGTCGCGACCCTCAGTGAGAGTCTCATCGCGATCAAGTACATGTGTTATGACGCCAAGCTCTGCACTCCGAGGGAGTTGTACGACGCGGTGTTGGCCGACTGGGCGGGCCACGAACCGCTCCGTCAGACGATCCTCAACATGCCGCACCACTACGGCAACAACGATCCCTACGCCGACGAACTGGTGCGTTGGTCGATGGACACGTTCAGTGAACTGGTCTGCCGGGGCTACAGCACCCGGGGTCGCTTCAGGCCGGGACTCTTCACCGCCTCATCGCACGTGTTCGCCGGCGGCCGCGCCTGGGCGACTCCCGACGGGCGCTTCAAGGGGGAGTCCCTGTCGGACTGCATCTCGCCCAAGCAGGGCGCCGACAGGCTCGGGCCGACCGCGGTGCTTGCCTCGGCGGCGAGCTTCGACCACCGGCCGTTCACGAACGGCTTGGCGCTCAACATGCGCTTCGCGCCCGTGACCCTGGCGAGCGAAGACAGTCTGGCCAAGGTCAAGAGCCTCATGGGCGCCTACTTCGACATGGGCGGCATGGAGGTGCAGTACAACATAGTCTCTTCAGATACCCTGCGGGCCGCCCAGGACGACCCCGACACGTACAAGAACCTGGTCGTTCGCGTCGCGGGCTTCTCGGCGTACTTCGTCGAGCTGCACCGCAGCCTTCAGGACGACATCATCGCCCGCACCGAGAACTGCGTCTGAAAGGAACCTGACTGCCTATCGGCGCGACCGGCTACGGCGTCCACCGCGAATCGTTTGCGGTGTATGCTGGTTCAAGGTCGATGTGCTGTCCGCCCTAGGAGGTGCTGGGAGTGAGAAGGCGCGAGTTGATCGCCACAGTCCTCGTCATCGTTCTGGGGCTCGCTTTGGGGGGCTGTGCTGGAGACAGCGGATCGTCGAGCACCAGTTTGGGAGCCATCACGACGACCACTGTGGCTGGTACCGGCAATGACTCCACCACAGCTGCCGATAGTTCGACACTCTCGTCGACCACGTCGACGACACGCGCGACCACTACCACCACCATCACCGGCAAGACGGTCCGCTACCAGCAGAACGACTCGCATCTCAAGTATGCGGGCGCTTGGAAGACCTCGACCACCGGCAGTCCCTCGGGCGGCAGCCTGGCGTTCGCCAACTCGTCGGGCAGCAAGGTGACCATCAAGTTCGAGGGCATCCACCTCGCGTTGTTCGCCAAGAAGTCACCGAAATACGGCAAGGCGCTGATCACGCTCGACGGCAAGAAGCTCGGCACCATCGACCTGTACAGTTCGAAGACGCTCTATCAAGAGAAGGTATGGGGGAGCGGTAGGCTTTCGCCGGGCGAACACACGGTGATCGTCGAGTGGACCGGCACCAAGCGCTCGGCGGCTACCGATACCAACATCAACATCGATGCCGTGGTGGTGACGCAACCGCTCGAGTAGGGGGCCTCCGATAGGCCTCCCGATCGGCGGGCCCGCCGCACGCGGCGGCGCACATCCGCGGCGCCGCATTCGTTCGCGACGTCTCCTCATGGCCTGCTCCTCTGTTCTATGATGGACGGGTTGACGAGCCCCGCCGGGACTGTTCTCCGCAAAAGCCGCATGGAGGTCTATGTCGATGCCAGTGTTCGATCCTGAGATAGTCCACAAGTGCTCCATGGAGTGCTTGGGCCTGCCCAAGCCCGAGATGTTCGACGTCTTCGCCCAGTCACTCGCCGAGTACTACCCAGAGACGCTCGACTTCAAACAGCCCTGGATCTACAGTATCGCCGGCGGCGCGATGATCCAGATGAAGCTGTACTACGCGTCGATGACCGAGTACATCATGATCTGGGGCACCCCGATAGGGTCCGAAGGGCACTCCGGGCGGCACCTTACCGGCTTCTGGGACACCGTCATCGACGGAGAGATGTGGTACTACGCCGAGGGCGAGTTCCACAAGCGCCTCTACAAGCCCGGCGACCGGGTCTACGTGGGCCCCGGCCAGGCGCGAGCCATGAACTTCACCGACGGAGTGTGGGCGACGGAGTACGCACGCGGGTTCATCCCCGGCAGCGTACCCTTCGGCATCGCCGAGGAGATCCTCGTCTGCTGGGACTTTCTCACCGCGACGCAGACCCTCAGCCTGTATACCGATCTGGTCGCTCAGTCGATCGGGCAGAGATTCGCCGGCCTCAAGCCGTTCACCACCGGCATCAGCAAAGCGGCCCACAAGCTCACGAAGGCGCTCGTTCCCGCCCCCGAGGTCAGTCGCATCCCCGCGAAGAACATCCGCTGGTTCCAGCGCGACACCTGATATCGAAATTCCGTAGCCTCGGCGACCCGGCCATTCCGTTTTTGTGGCCGGGGCGGTTGTCGCCAAGGGCTCGCGGCCGCTATCTTGTCTCGGCAAACTTCACATAGCACCAACGGGGGTTAGCGTGATCGTACGAACCACCGCCTGGTCGGCCGGTCCAGGCTGCCATGGCGGATGTGGCGTCCTTGCCCACATCGAGAACGGCAAGCTCGTCAAAATCGAGGGTGATCCCGATCACCCCATCAACCGGGGACGTCTGTGCTCCCGCTGTCTGGCCATGACCCAGTACGTCGATCATCCCGACCGGCTGCGCAGTCCGCGCAAACGGGTGGGCGAGCGGGGCGAGAACAAGTGGCAAGACATCTCCTGGGAAGAAGCCTACGACTTCATCGAGGAGAAGATGGGCAAGATCCGCGAGGAGTATGGCGCCGAGAGCGTCGTCTTCTCGATGGGCACGGGCCGCGATGTCGGCGCGTGGATCTGCCTGCTCGCCTACAACTACGGCAGTCCCAACGTCATGTTCGCGCTGTCGGGCATCGGTTGCTACACCCCCCGCATCGTCGCTTCGGAGACGGTGCTCGGCGACTACTGCGTCTTCGACGGAGGCCAGTGGCTGCCTCAGGGTCACGATGACCCACGCTACGAAGTGCCCGAGACCATCGTCATATGGGGCTACAACATCAACGCTTCGTGCCCCGACAACATCTTCGGCCACTGGGTGACCGATCTCATGAAGAAGGGCAGCAAGGTCATCTGCATCGATCCGCGGTTGACCTTCTTCGCGTCGCGGGCCGACAAG
>JAKAHF010000096.1 GCA_021815245.1 Actinomycetes bacterium | reverse complement strand
CAGGCGGATGCGCATGAGGGTCTCGTAGTCGGGCACGATCTCTTCGTATGTCTCGCGACTCAGCACGCCGCGTTCCCTGAGCTCAGCCATGCGGTCGAGCGTGTTGGTGGAGTCGATGCGGTGCCGCAGCGCGTAGAGGCGGGCGAAGTTGACGACCGGCAACAGTGCCTCTTTGAGGCTGATGGCCTTCACTCCGTCATCTGACGCCGTCGCCTGCAGGTTGCCGAAGAGACCCACCGGCGGCTTGTAGAGTAGCGCATTCTGGGCGAAGTGGATGAAGAAGAGTGGGTAGGCCTCCATCTCATCGAACACCCAGTTGCGGAGGTCGCGGGCGAGGTTCTGCTGGCCGGCGACGCAGCGGAAGTCGAAGAGCATGTTGAGCTCGAGCAACTCCTGAGGATTGGCGTTGTGGATCCAGTGCACGAACTGCTGCCGCCAGGCCGCGCGAGAAAGGTTCCACCGCGGGTTCTTCGCCATGACGCCGCCGTCACAGTAGGCGTATCCGGCCTCGTTCAGCCAGTCGGACACCATTGTGCCGAGCTCGAGGAAGTACTGGGCCGTCTCAGCGGCCTTGTCTTCCGGCGGGTCGTCGTACAGGAGCGCGTTGTCCTGGTCGGTGAGGAGTGTCTGTTCCTGACGCCCCTCACTGCCAAGGGCTAGGAAGGCGAACTGCACCGGTGCCGGACCGAGCTTCTCCATACCCATGGCGAGAAGGCGTTGCACGACCGAGTCGGAGACTCCCGAGACGATGCGGTTGACATAGCGCGTGTCGGCTCCCGAATCGACGACGGCTTTGACCAGGTCGGGGAGCCTCTCGTGAGCCTCGGTGATGTCGTCGAGTGAGGAGGCACGGGCGATGGAGTCGGTGATGATCACCGAGGAAGACTGCTGAAACTGCACCAGATCACGCAGCCGGATCATTCCTTTCGGTTTGCCGTCCTCGTCGATGACCGCGAGAAACTCCACGGCCCGGCTCTGCATCTTGAGGAGCGCCTCGTACACTGGGGCCTCGGCCCGAATGGTGTCGACGGGTGCGCTCATGATCGAGCGGATCGCGGTGCCATAGTCGAGGTTCTCGGCGACCACGCGTTCTCTGAAGTCGTGGTCGGTGACGATGCCCATGATGTCCGATTCAGGTCCGGTCACGAGCACGGCCCCCGCCTTGCTCTTGGTCATGATCGTGGCCGCTCGTTTGATGCTTTCACCCATGTCGAGCGCGACGAACGGCGCGACCGCCCTGGTGACCGGTTCACGCAGGTAGAAGAGGGAGGTCTGGAGCTGGGCGATCAGGGCCTCGCGTTCTTCCTCTCCCTTGGTCTGCTTGGTGATGTCCTCGAGGATGCCGTCGCAGAACCTGGGCTGCCCGTTCTCGTCTTCGACGAGCACGGCGAACAGCAGCACGTCGGTGCGACCGCCGTCGGCGGCTTGGAGGCCGACCCGGTAGTCCTGTAGGGCACGGTCTTTGTTGAGTCGGTCGACCAGCGCTGCCCGTTCCTCGGGATCGATGATGCGGTCGAGCCAGTCGGTGCCGAGTAGATCGGTCGTGGTGGAGACTCGGAGCATGGTGCGCATGGCCGGGTTGGCCTCGAGCAACGAAGCTTTGCGGCCCCACGTGCTGCGGAAGACGCCGAGGCTGAGCGCGTCGGACATCGTGCGGAACTGCTTGCGCGTCTCGTCGAATGCGGCCTCCATGGCCTTCTGCCCGCTCATACTACGAGCGATGAGGATGACCCCGTCTTTGCCCGCGAGCGAGATCGGCGTAACGGTCAGCATCACATCCACAGGCTGGCCGCTCTTGGACTGGAGACGGGCCTCGAATGCCGGAGGCAGTTCGCCATCGGCCGTGAGCCCGCCCTTCGCGGCGAGGTTCTCGACGAGGCCGACGGTCTGCCGGTCTTCAGGCGATTCGTTCGCGAAGAGCAGCGGGAGCTTCATGTCGACGAGATCCTGGGCGCCGTATCCCAGCATCTCCTGGAGTGGCTGGTTGGAGTAGACGGTCTTGCCGTCGAGCGCCATGACGATGCTCTCGGTCGCCGCCGCGGCAAGCGCCTGGTAGCGTTCATGCGACTCTTTGAGATTGTGCTCGGCAGTCGCCCGGCGCCTCTCGATCTTCACGCTCGAACGGCCGCTGTAGAAGAGGAGCAAAGCGATGACCACGATGATCGCCAGCGAGATGTAGGTGAGGTTGCGCTGGAATCTCGCGATGGCCGCGTTGACATCTTCGATGTAGATGCCCGTGCCGATGACCCACTGCCAGGGGGCGAACAGCTCGACGTACGACAGCTTGGGTACTATGCGGTTCGGGTCATCCTTCCATTGCCAGTAGTAGTCGACGAAGCCCGAGCCGTTGGCACGCACCGCATCGACGAACGCGACGAAGAGCTTCTTGCCGCGCAGGTCGTCGTAGTTGGTCAGGTCCTGACCGTCGAGCTCGGGCAGGTAGGGGTGCATGATCATCGTCGGATGCATGTCGGTGATCCAGAAGTAGTCCTTGCCCTGGTCACCCCAACGTAGGAGCTTGATGCGCTCGGCCGCTTCCTTCTGGGCCTGCTCCCGGGTCATGCTACCGCCGGTTTCAAGCGCGTAGTACTCGTTGAGGATGCTGGCCGCGGCTCGAGTGAGCTCTCGTGTGGTCTCCTTCTTGCCTGCCAGCAACTCCCTCTCGGCCGACGGGATCAGTACGAGGAAGATCACCAGGATGAATAGTATGACCGCCAGTACGGCCGGCAATACGATCCTCAAGATGAAGCCCGACCAGCGCCGCCTGAAGAGACCCTCCAGCGCCCCTTTGTTACCGTCCAATGTGCCCCCTTCTCGTCTCGATGTCGCTAATACTGGGAGGACCTGTCCTCTTGTTCGCCGATTCCGATCGCGTCGACAAAACGACTCCAGTGTATCAGGGGCATGTCGACCCCTGGGCTATCGCCGTCGCTATGATGAAGTCCGTGAAAGTCGCTTCCGGCGATGCTCAGCAGGCCCCGCCGTTCGGCGAGCTCGAGGAGGGCCGCCTGCGTCTCAGCCGAGTACTGCTTGTGGAAGACCTCGATACCATCCAATCCCTGAGGCTGCATCCACTCGAGTACCTCATCGAGGCGGGCCACACTCCCGAGGCCCGCAAGGGGATGCGCGAGAAAGGCCATTCCCCCCGCCCGGTGGATGAGACAGATGACTTCCTGCGTGCTAGGGGGCAGATCGGGCGAAGCGTCCTCCCCTTCGGGGACGCAGGGACGCGGCAGCTGCGGCCCTCTGCCTGCGAGAGCGCGAAGACGGGCCAGCAGGCGGCGCATCGACGAGCTCCACGGCTGTCTGACCGTCGCCATCGCAGCAAGAAGGGCTTCATCGCTCGTATCGACCCCGTAGCCCAATATGTGAAACGGACCGATAGGTGAGCGACCGTCGATCTCGACCCCAACGACGCAGCCGATGCCGCGCTCCTGCATGACTCTGCGAAACTCGTCCTGGCCCTCGACCGTGTTGTGATCGGTCAACGACGCCCATTCGACGCCGGTGGCGGCAAGCGAGTGGGCCACATAGGAGGGCGAATGATCTCCGTCGCTCGCCGACGAATGGCAATGGAGATCAACCCTAATTGTTTCGGTCACGTGATCCTCGACGGCCGGCCCAGAAATCCCTGCACATTTTACTTGAAAGCTTCTCTAGAGTAGACAATACCGAGATTATGCCGGTATAGTCTTCCGGTTTCTGGGCTGGGCTGGGCGGGGTACCCATATGTCACGGCCCTGAGGCGCGTTCCCCAACAAACGTCGAGTAAGGAAGTACGTCTATGGCCAACCCTATTGTATCGAACGAAACAGTCACCAAGTTGCTGGACACCAACGCCAACCCCGCCCCGTTGGGATTGATGGGGTTCGGCCTCACCACTGTGCTTCTCAACATCCACAACGCGGGGTTCTATGAACTCAACGCCATGATCCTCGCGATGGGCATCTTCTATGGCGGCGTAGCCCAGATCGTCGCGGGTGTGATGGAGTGGAAGAAGAACAACACCTTCGGCACTCTGGCCTTCACATCGTACGGTCTCTTCTGGCTCACTCTGGTCGCCCTCTGGCTCATCCCCGCGACGTTCCCCGATCTCGCTCTGGCCGGCAAGGCCAGTGAAACAGCGATGGCGTGGTATTTCGTGATGTGGGGTGTGTTCACGCTGTACATGTTCATCGGCACACTGAAGCTCAATCGAGCTCTTCAGATAGTGTTCGGCCTTCTCACCATTCTGTTCTTCCTGCTCGCGATCCGCGACTTCGGCGGCGGGGCCATCTTTGGCAAGATCGCCGGTTGGGAAGGCATCGTGACCGGACTCTCCGCTCTCTATGCGGCCATGGCGCAGATCCTGAACGAGACCTACCGCCGCGTCATACTGCCTCTGGGTCCGATCAGCCAGCTGCCCAAGAAGTTCGTTTCCGCGTACGGCGAGGAGATCGCCGCTATGTGGTTGCAGGACCTCCGCATCAGCCAGCAGACCCCGTCCTACCAGTCCATCTCTGACGAGGAACTGGTCAACGCCAGCGAGTTCGCTCTGAGCCAGGTAGGTGACTACTTCAGCGGCCAGCCGTCGGAAGCGAATATCGGTGAGTTCTTTCACACACTCGGCGCGACCAGGGCCGCTCAGGGCCTGCCCCTGCCTGAGCTGATCAGCGCGATCCTCCTGCTGAAGCGTGAGATCTGGATATCCACTCGCTCGCACGGCGTGTGGGAAACGGCTATGGACCTGCAGCGTTCCTTGGACATGACCCGGGAACTCGGCCGGTTCTTCGATCGTGCCGTCTACTACGCGACTGCCGGGTACACCGGCTATCCTCTCCGCCCGAAGGATCAATTCTAGGGAATCGAGGGCCGTAGCAGAAACGCGCGCCCGAACCCGCGCAAAAGAGAAGGCCGCCGGAACATCGTGTCCGGCGGCCTTCTTGTTGTCTTGTGGCTCCGAGCTAGGCCTATGCCTTGGCCGGCTCCTCGATCATGTCGGGCTTGGTGAGCTTCGACACCACGTAGATGACGATGAAGCTCAGTGGGATCGAGAAGATGCCTGGGTTCTTGAACGGGATGGGAGCGTCGGCGGGCACGAGGCCGTAGAGTTCCCACGCCGTCGGCGAGAACAGGATGATGCCGATGGAGACCACGATACCTACGATGATCGAGGCCACCATACCCTTGGAGGTTGTTCGTTTCCAGAAGAGCATCATGATGATGCACGGCAGGTTCGCCGAAGCGGCCACAGCGAACGCGAGGCCTACGAGGAACGAGACGTTGACGCCCTGGAAGGCGATGCCGAGCAAGATGGCGATCGCGCCGACGACGAACGCGGCCGCACGTCCGGCGACGACCTTCTGGCGCTCGGTCTTGATGACACCGGCGAAGCGGTCCATGAGGTCGTGCGCAACGGCGCCCGAAGCCGCGATGATCAAACCGCTCACGGTGCCAAGCACGGTGGCGAAGGCGATGGCCGAGATCATGGCGAAGAGGAACGTGCCGAACGCGTCGGCGAGCAACGGTGCCGACATGTTGTTGTCGGCGGGGTTGATCACCGCGCTACTCATCGCGCCGAGACCCAGGAACAGCGTAAGGATATAGAAGAAGCCGATGGCGGCGATGGCCACCACGGTCGACTTGCGGGCCGCGCGCTGGCTGGGCACCGTGTAGTACCTGATGAGGATGTGCGGCAGAGACGCCGTGCCCAAGAAGAGGGCGATCATCAGCGAGATGAAGTCGATGCGGTCGGTCGCGGAACCCTCGAGCTTGAACATCGTGCCGGGTCGCACCACGGTATCGCCCGCGACGGCCAGTTCGTAGTAGACGGTCACGCTGTCGCCGTTGTCCTTGAAGACGGCGGACTTCCATAGATTGACCGTGGTATCCGGATCGCCGATCAACGCGAGGAACTTGAACGGATTGACAGGACCGGTCTCCACGTCCATCTCTCCGGCGATCGTGCTCAGGTTGCCGACCTGCCGAAGGTGGTTCTCTTTGGTGGCCGGAGCTCCGTTGATGAGCTTCTGGCCGTCGGCGGTGGTAGTAGCGTTCTGGGTCTCGTGCAGGCTGATGCCGGTGTCGGTCTTGCTGACCTTCCACCAACCGACCGTGCCGTTCTGGTCGAGCTTCACGAAGGTGGTGACCTTGTCTTTGACCTTCAGGTCATACTGGCTCACGACCTTGTAGCTCGAGTCCTCGGGCGCGATGGTATCGCCCGTCTGTGTCGCTGTTATCGTCTTGTAGTGATAGAAGGGGACTCTGCCGCCCTGGTCGGGTTCGGTCGAGAAGCCTCTCACGCACAGTGCGACGACGATGACAAGCGCGAAGACGATCAAGAGAGAACCCTTGATGAACTGCACGTAGGTCGTCGACGTCATGCCCGCGGTGGCCACGATCGTGATCACGATGGCGCCGACCACTACGACACCCACCCAGTGGGGGAAGCCGAGTAGCGGCTCGATGAGCACGCCCGCTCCCACCATCTGCGGGATGAGGTAGAAGATGGAGACGATCAGCGTGGCGATGGCCGCCAGGAGTTTCACGCTGCGCTTGTTGAACTTGGAGTCGAGCGCGTCGGTGAAGGTGTAGCGTCCCAGACGGCGCAGAGGCTCCGCCACGACAAAGAGGGCCACTACCCAGCCGGCTAGGTAGCCGATGGAGTAGAGGAACCCGTCGTATCCGTAGACCGCGATCATTCCGCAGATGCCGAGGAATGAGGCGGCCGACAGGTAGTCGCCGGCGAAGGCGATGCCGTTGACACCCCAATGGATGCGGCCGCCGGCCGCATAGTAGCCGCTTGCCGACTTGGCGCGGCTGGCTGTCCAGAACGATACGAACAGCACCAGGGCGACGATCACTACAAAGATGACCACCGCAAGAGTCTTGACTTCTCCCATCTTAGGCCTGCCCCTCGCTTTCGAACGTCTTCTCGTGGCGGGTGCAAGCCCAGTTGTAGGCGATCGCCAGGATGAAGGCTATGACAATAAGAGCAAACCCGTAGACGATGGCGAGATTGAGTCCTCCTACAACCTGTGTCCCCATTGTTTTGGGGTTGACGACAGCGATCACAATGAAGACCAGGTAGATCACGCCGTAGACGGCCAGCATGATCAAACCTAGACGACGTTTGAACGCTGCCGCCTGGTCAATGCCATGTTGCGTGGCAGCAGGCTCATGAAGCATAAGCCAACCCTCCGAAATATCGGGCCCCTACCGGCCGGTGACGCGCCCCGATACATGCGGGTACGCTGCCCGGTATTCTGCGTGCTGCGAAGTATTCGTGTCAAGCCCCATCATGGGAAGGATTTGGTATACAATTCCGTCATGATTCTTTGGGGAGAGATAGAGA
>JAKAHF010000095.1 GCA_021815245.1 Actinomycetes bacterium | reverse complement strand
GCCCTCGGGCGCCTTCACGACGAGCGTTGCCAATTGAGGCTCCACAAAGTGGGGCAGCGCCGAAACCGGCACGGCATTGGTCGCCGCAGAGGCATCGAGGCGGAACTCCTCTCCCGGACGGGCGTCGGTCTGCTCTTCGGGCGCCCTGTCGCCATGCCAGACGCTCCCCTCACCCTGCGCTGCGATCTCTTCGAGCGTGCGGCCACTCGCCACCGACCGGTCCATCTCCTCGAGAACGGCCGACCCATCGCCGTCGACGGCAAAGTCATCACGGTGCTTGATCAGCAGCCAGTTCTCCTTGCCCTCCTCGCCGGGGCGTCCCTTCATACGCACGAGCACCCAGCTGCCTCTCAACTTCTCACCGTGAAGCGTGAACTTGAGGTCGCCCTTCTTCAGCCCCACGTGGGGGTCGATCTCGGGCTCCCACGTACCACGGTCCCAGAGCTCGACGGTGCCCGCGCCATATTCTCCGGTCGGGATCGTGCCTTCGAACGTGCCGTATTCCAACGGGTGATCCTCTACCCGAGCGGCGAGGTGCCGGTCGCGCGGATTGAGCGAAGGCCCCTTCGGAACGGCCCACGAGAGAAGCACTCCGTCCAACTCCAATCGGAAGTCGTAGTGCAGTCTCCGCGCTTGATGCTTTTGGAGGACATACAGCAACCCACTGCGGCGATCTGTCGGGCTTGATACTCCGGCAGGCTCGGGGGTCTTGTCGAAGTCCCGCTTCTCGCGATATTCCTCCAGCGCCATGGCTTGATCAGCCTTCCGCACCCGACGCCGCGCGCTCCGCTGAGGCCGCCTTGCGCCGCTCCATGCTCTGCTTGAGGAGCGACATGATGTCGACCACCTCGGCCTCCCTCGCCTCGGTCTTGGGAGCCTCGGTCGCCTCGGTCAACCGCCCGCTCTTGACCTTCTCGTCGATGAGTCTCAGCAGATCGTCGCGGTAGGTGTCGTGGTATTGCTCGGGCACCCAGTCGGAAGCCATGGCCTCGACCAGCTGCCTCGCCATGTTGAGCTCCTGCTCGCTCACCTCGACTTCACCCGGGAGATCGAGCTCCGAAGCGTCGCGCAATTGGTAGGGCCACCGGAGCGTGTAGGCAAGCAAGGCATCGCCGTCGGGCACGAGCGCACAGAGGTGCTGCCGCTCACGGATGACGACTTTGGCCACGCCCACCTTGCCGGTCTGCCTCAGTGTCTCGCGCAGGAGCGCGTAGGCTTTGCGGCCGGCCTTGGTCGGCTCGGTGTAGTACGGGGTGTCGTAGTAGGCCAGGTCGATCGCATCGGCCTCTACGAAATGCATGATGTCGATGCTTTGCGTCGCCTCGACGTTGGCCGCCGCGAAGTCACCATCGCCGAGAACGACGTAGCGATCCTTCTCGTACTCGTAGCCCCTGACCAGGTCCTCATAGGAGACCTCATGCTCGTTCTCATCGACGCGCTTGTTGTGGATGCGAGTCAGGTCGTCCTTGTGGAGAAGGTGGAACGTAAGATCTCCACGGGCATCCTTGGCGGTGTAGAGCGACACGGGGATCGCCACCAGGCCAAAACTGATAGCCCCTTTCCAAAGCGCTCGCGCCATAGCAACCTCCCGTCATGCTTCCTCACCTCGACTGCTACCCGCCCACGTGAACGTGGCCGGAACTCGTCAGAGGCGGATCGAGTACGTCTGTGCTGGTTCGGGATGCGAAGCGACCAACTGGGCGATCTCGCCTGCTATGTCGTCGGGATCGCCCAATCTGCCCTCGATCTGCAGGCGAAGGTAGTGTTCGACATCGGGAAAATCGTGCTCCGACGCGCTTCGCACCTCAGCCTGCATGTCGGTGTTCATCACGCCGGGGTTGACGTTGAAAGCCCTGATCGGGTGTTCCCTCGCCTGCTGTTCGAGGGCCACGGCGCGCACGTAGTTCTCCATAGCCGCTTTGCTGGCGCAGTAGAGTGACCAACCGGCCAGTCCGCGCGTGGCGGCCCCGCTGGAGATGTTCACGAAGGTCTTCGGGCACGCATGATCTCTGAAGGCCGCAAATACGGCACACGCGAACAACGTGGCCGAAAGCACGTTGACGTTCATGTGTACGGCCACGTCGGCCGGCGACGATGCCTCCACCGGTCCGACCGGACCAAGGACGGCCGCGTTATTGAACGCGACGACCTCCGACAGATCACTCCCGACGACGGTCGAGAAGACGTCGACAAAGCGTTGCAGAGCGAACTGCGGATCCGCCAGATCGATGTGATAACTGAACGGGAAGGGCGCCGAGCGCGAGAACTCCATGACTTCCCAGCCGGCGTGGATGTAGTGCTTGCACAGCGCCGCTCCCAGGCCACGGGACCCTCCGGTGACGATGGCAAGCTTCATTTGGGCGGCAACGTTCGCGCGAAGGCCAGCCCCCGCCCCACCCACAGACGCAGGTCGGCGTCGGAAGCGATGCCTTCGTGATCCACAAAGACGTAGCCCTTCATGGGCTTGCCGTTGAAGTCCATGATCCTCGCGTGCGGCTGTTCCAGCGTGTCTTCATAGGCTTCTGGGCCGACGCGCACCATGAGATCGTCCTTGACGATGCCGAGGGCCATGTTGCCGTTCAGCAGGTAGCAGATGCCCCCGAACATATGCTTTTCGCGTATCTCGGGATCTGCCTCGAGCACCTGCCAGATGCGCTCGGCTAGCTGCTCGTCGAACGCCATCTCTCTTCCTCCTCCTGCTCGTGCATCTTCTCGAGTCGGCGCACATGGCGGCCCCCCTGGAATTCGGCGGCGAACCAGGCGTCGACGACGGCCTTGGCCAGGTCTTCGCCGACCAGGCGCGCGCCCATGGAGATCATATTGGCGTTGTTGTGTTCCTTGGCGAGAGTCGCCGTCTCGACGCTCCAACAGACGGCGCAGCGGACGCCACGTACTTTGTTTGCGACCATGGCCTCTCCGTTGCCGCTGCCACCGAGCACGATGCCCAGATCGTTGCGGCCCTCGGCGACGCTGAGGGCCGCCGGGCGGATGAAGTCGGGGTAGTCGACCGACTCTTCGCTGTCGGTGCCGAAGTCGTCAACCTCGAACCCTCGGCCCACCAGATAGGTCTTCAACACCTCTTTCAGCCGGTATCCGGCGTGGTCGGTGCCGATAGCGATGCTCGTCATGACGTACCCTCCTCGCCGGAAACCGACCTACTCCAGCCTATCTCCGACTTTCAGTCCGCTCGAGCCGCAGAAATCGGCAGCGCTCACCTTGCCCGATCCGGCCGGCTGCACGCGCTTCACGAAGATGCTGCCGCCGCAGGCTGCTACCAGAAAGCCATCCGCCTCGATGGCCGTAATGGTGCCCGGCTTCTCGGGACCACTGACGACTCGCTTCTCGCAGTCGAAGATCTTGAGCTTCTGCCCGCCGAACGTCGTAGTAGCCCCAGGCGACGGATTGCAGCCGCGGATGACGTTGTAGACCACACCGACGGGATACATCCAGTCGATCTTCATGGAGTTGCAGATAGGCTCATACTCACCCAGGGTGAGGTCCTGCACGATCTTGGGCGCCGTGCCTGCTTTGACCAGCGCCACCGATTCGAGCATGGCCTGCACTCCGAGGTCGAACAGCTTGCCGAAGTACACCGTGCCAAGCGTGTCGTCGGGCAGTATCTCGACCTCCTTCTGCATGAGCAGCGGGCCGGTGTCGAGGCCCTCGTCGGGCCAGAAGATCGAGAGACCGGTCCTGGGCTCACCGTTGATGACAGCCCAGTTGATGGCGCTCGCCCCGCGGTGCCGCGGGAGAAGAGACGGGTGATACTGGATGGTGCCAAGCGGCGGATGGTTCAGGATGGTGAGCGGCACGATGTCGGTGACGAAGGCCATGACATTGAGGTCGATGCCCAACTGTTTGTAGTCTTCGAAGACCTCAGGTTCGCGCATCCTCGCGGGCTGCCGCACAGGGATACCGTTGGCCTCGGCCAGGTCTTTGAAGCTGTTGGCCTTGCCGGGTGCCGCGTCGGGCGGCATGTACACCACGGCGATCTCCTCGCCCGCGGCGAGCAACGCCTCGAGTACTTTCTCTCCAAAAGCCGCTTGGCCGATCAGCGCGATCTTCATCGGTCACTCCTGTCTGGTCGAGCTTGCGCCGACAATTCTAACGTGTGCGGGCCCAGAATCTGACTCCGCCGGCATTCGCGAGCGGCCCTGGACGTCACTTCTCGGCGGTCGAGACCTCGGAGAGAGGCACGACCGTCACGCCCTCCGGCGCCAAAGCCCTCAGCCGTTGCAGCGTAGGCGGGTGCGAGTACTTCAAGAACACCCAGACGGGATGGGGCGTCAAGTTGTTGAGGTTGTCCTTGGACAGTCGCTTGAGCGCCGCCGCCAGATCCTCGGGGCGACCGGTCGTTTCTGAGGCGAACCGGTCCGATTGCCGCTCATGTCGCCTCGACAGAGCCGCTCCGGCCACCGATAGCACATACTGCAGAGGGCGCAGAAGCAGTGAGACGAACACCACGCCCGCATAGAACGAAGCGGCATCGACATCGAAGGCCGCAAACAATCCAGCCTGCTTCGTGAAGACGGAGAACAGGCCCAGGAACAGAGCGGTCTCTATCGCCGACATGACCGTGCCGATGAGTACGTGTCGCTTCTTGAAGTGGCCGATCTCGTGAGCCAGCACACCCACGAGCTCGCCGACGGTGTGACGCTTTATGAGGGTGTCGAATAGAGCGATGCGCTTGCTCTTGCCGAAGCCGGTGAAGTACGCATTGCCCTTCGTCGAACGGCGCGAAGCGTCGACCGAGTACAGCTCCTTGACCGGGAAACGAGCCTTCTCGGCATACGCGAGAATGGCGTCCTTGAGCTCGCCGTCCTCGAGAGGCGTGAACTTGTTGAACAACGGGAGGATGAGCCGGGGGGCTAGAAACTGCATGAGGAAACTGAAGGCCACAGCCGCCAACAGGGCGTATATCCAAGCGGGCCAACCGGCGTATTCGAACAGCGCGAGGAACGCGATGATGAGCGGAACGCCTATGACGACCGAGATCATGGTGCCCTTGAGAAAGTCGAGCACGAAGGTGCCCGCGGTCGTGCGATTGAAGCCGAAGCGGGCCTCGAGGACGAACGTCGAATAGATGCCGAACGGTATGCCGAGGATCGACTTCGCGGCGAACAGGATGATGAGAAAGACCAGACCGGTCCAGACGGGCCCAGCGCCCATGGAACGCACCACACCGTCGAGCCAACCGAAGCCGCCAACGAGCCAGAACACCAGTAGAACCGCCAGGTCGAAGAGCGTCGAAACGATGCCCAGCCGCGTGCGCGCACGCGCATACTCCTGGGAGCGGCGGTAGGTAGCCGCGTCATACACGTCGGCGAACTCGACCGGCACCTCGGGGCTGAGCGCCCGCAGATTGAGGAGGATGCCGGTGATGTCGACCGCCTCCACGACAAGGATCCCTATCAGCGCCGCTATGAAGAAGCCGTTGATCACCCTGGTCCTCCTACGTAATGTAGCCGGCTCGACGACCGCTGGGCCCAGCGCCCGTCACCGCCGGAAGACTACCTTGAAGCGCCGCGACTGTCTCCCCCATGGCGCCCGGACCAGCTCAGGCCGGCTGATGGAAGAGCGATGGCCAGTATTCGAGACCATAACAATCAGGCGCCACCAACGTCCCCGCCGTACCATGCATGATAGCGACCGCGTCGGACAGTGACCCGATGCCCGCCCGTTCCCCGGTGGCCCTGACGAAATCGCAGGCCGCCTGGACCTTCGGACCCATCGACCCCGCCGCGAAGCTCAGCTCTTCGAGCGCGTCCGGTGAAGCCCGGCGTATGGCACGGGCGTCGAGTTCGCCGAACCTGTCCCAAACAGCCTCGGCGTCGGTCAGCATGAGAAACCCGTTGGCTTTGAGCGACGTCGCGAGCAGCGCGCCGGCGTGATCCTTGTCGATGACGGCATCCACCCCGACCAGCACGCCGTCATGGGTAAGCATGGTGGGAATGCCGCCGCCCCCGGTGCAGATGACCACCACCCCGTGCTCGACCAGCCAGTCGATGACCCGGATCTCGAAGATGCGCTTGGGCTTGGGAGAGGGCACCAAACGGCGGAACTTGTTGCCATCGGGACCGACGGTCCACCCGTGTTCGCGGGCCAGCCTCTCGGCCTCCTCCCGCGAGTACTCGGGCCCTATCGGCTTCGTTGGATTCTGAAAGGCCGGATCACCGGGATCGACCTCGACCTGTGTGAGAATCGTGGCGAACGGCACGTCGTCGGGAAGAATGTTGCCCAATTCCTGCTCGATCATGTAGCCGATCATGCCCTCGGACTCGGCTCCGAGCACATCGAGAGTGAAAGGCTCCACCCCTGCATACGAAGCGGCCTCGAGCGCGAGCAGGCCTACCTGGGGACCATTGCCGTGGGTGACGATCAGACTGTGTTCGCGTGCGAGCGGAGCCAGTGCCCGAGCCGCGATCTTGACGTTCTCGCGCTGATTGCGCACCGTCAAGGGCTCGCCCCGCTTGAGAAGGGCATTGCCTCCCAGGGCGACCACGATCCTCATGGCCGCGGGGCCTTCAACGGTCTGGATCTCCCGGTGCGGCTGCCATCAAGCGTCTTCTCGCGCGACGGAACGCTTGCGCTTCGGGCGAGTCGTGGCTGTCGACGAACCCAGCCCTGCCGACTCGAGCGCCGCCAGGAGCTCCTGAGGACGCTGGGTGCCGATGAGCAGTCGCATGCCATCGGCTAGGACCAGTTGAACGCCGGATGCGCCGTAGGCACTGTACGCCCGCCCGTTGTGACGGTTGATGCGCACGCCCCAGCCGCCGTACTCCTTGATGGGTGAATACTGGCGCACGGCCGCCTCACCGATCATCTCGATGGGGATCACCGCCGGACGAAACGGGTAGAGGCGCACCGCCAGCTCGCCCGGCCGCACCTCGGTGACCAGGCGGATGAGCAGGCCGGCGGCGGGAAAGCCCAGACCGAAGACGATGGTGAGCACCCAGGCGAGCCAGTCGGGGATCGGCTGGTCCCCCTGAGGCTGGCCGAGCACCACCTGCTGCAGGAACTCGTACCACACGATGATGGTGACCGCGGCCACGGGCAAAAGGAATATCCATTGCCTGAAGAAGTGCTGCACCTCGCGGTATAACGGCTGATCCACGGAACCTTCCACCTCCGACTGACGAATGACTCATAGTACACTAAGCGACAATGCATACCGACCCTTCCCCAATGCATATTCAGTCGAACCTGGAGCCCGGTGGAGCCGGCCGGCGGACCCGCCTTGCCTGGTATGCGTACGACCTCGGCAACACGTCGGTCGAATTCGCGATCCCCTTGTACCTGACCACGTGGATCGTCTCCGATCTGGGTGTGCCCGCTTGG
>JAKAHF010000094.1 GCA_021815245.1 Actinomycetes bacterium | reverse complement strand
CTCGGCCAGCACGATCAAGGCGGATGACCAACTGAGCGCCATGCTCGCCATCCCCGTGGGACATCGCGTCGTGTACCTGCGGCGACTGGTCGTCAAGGACGGCGCCCCCGCGGTGTATCACAAAGAGTACGTCGTCTTCGATCTGCGGAGGCCGCTCGTCGAGTCGCAACTCAAGCTTACCTCTCTGCATGGTTTCCTGCAGTCGACTCGCGGTCACGGCTTCGCAGAAGGCGAGATCACCCTGTGTGCCCTCCCGCTGGAGGAGGAGGCGGCCGGAGTACTCGACCAACCTGCGGGCGCCCCGGCGCTGTGTCTCGAGCACCTTTCACGCGATACGGCCCGCCGGCCGGTGAGTTGGGGCCGTTTTCTTCTGCGCTACGACCTCTTCAGACTGAGGGCCCGTCTCGGCCGGGCCGAGAGAAAGTAGGCGACATGGACCTGCTCGGTGCGCTGTCGGCCGCCATCGTCGAGCTCGAAGAAGACGAGGTGTTGCGGCTTACCGGCGAAGTGCTCGACGAGGGCGCGACGACGCCTCTCGTGATCCTGAAGGCCTGCCAACAGGCCATGAGACTCGTGGGAGAGCGCTACGAACGCGGGGAGTACGCCTTGGCGGCGCTCATCCTCGCGGGTGAGGTGTTTCGGCAGGTCTACGAGCTCGTCCAGCCCCATCAGGTCGACGAATTCCAAGGCGAACCCGTCGGTGTGATCGTGCTCGGCACGGTCGCGGGCGACATCCACGATATTGGCAAGAACATGTTCGGCCAGGCGCTGCGCACCTTCGGGTTCACCGTCGTCGATCTTGGTGAGGATGTTCACGACGAGCGCTTTCTCGAGGCTGTGGCCAAGCACCGGCCTGACGTTCTCTGCCTATCGGGGCTGATCTCGATCGCCTTCGAAAGCATGAAACGTGTGGTCGACCTGGTGCGGGAACATGCCGACGAGCTGGGCTATATGCCGCCGGTGGTACTCGGCGGCGGGACGATCGACAGTGAGGTCTGCCACTACGCCGGCGCCGATTCGTGGAGCACCGACGCCATGGAGGGCGTGCGCATCTGCGAAGGGCTGGTGAACGAACGGGGCCGCGTGAAATAGAACCGCCGATCGGGCGTCGTGGCCAAGACCCCGGGACTCTACCCGGCGTCGGCGGGCGGCGATGTGTCGCTCGTCGGCGCGCGGCCGGCCGGGCCCCGGCGCGGCCACCAACTCCAGCGCTGCAGTAGCACGATGAGCGCCGGCACGAGGGTGGTGCGCACGACGAACGTGTCGAGCAGCACGCCGAAGGCGACCGCGAAACCGATCTGCAAGAGTCCGAGGATGCTGCCGCTCATCATGCTGGCGAACGTCCCGGCCATGATGATGCCGGCCGAGGTGATGATGCCGCCGGTGCGGGCCAGGGCGTGCCGGGTGCCTTCGCGGGTACCCGAGATAGACACCTCTTCCTTCACTCTGCCGATGAGGAAGATGTTGTAGTCCATGCCAAGCGCCACGAGCATCACGAACATGAACATCGGCACCCACCAGGTGACTCCGCCCGTGCCCATGATGTCGACGAAGACCACGCGCATCACACCGAGTGTGCCCGCGTACGAGAGCAAGATCGTCAGAATCAGGTAGATCGGGGCCACCAGGGCCCGCAGCAGCAGGATCAGCACCACGAAGATGCCGCCCAGCACGAACATGAACGCCTTGGTCATGTCTCGGTCGGAGGCTTCGCGCAGATCGAGCAGCACCGCCGAGTTGCCCTGTACGTACCCCTCGACTCCGGCTTCGCTCAAAGTCTGCTTGATGCGTTCGACGGCGCCGAGGGCTTCGGCGCTGTAGGGACTCGTGTCGAGGAGCACCTGCATGCGCAGGGCGTCGCCGCCGGGGGAGATGTAGGCATCGCGGAGCGCCTTCAGGCCTTCGTTGCTCTTGATGTAGAGATCGGGAAGAAGGATGGCGCCTGCATCCTGGAGGCTGATGTAGTCCCTGAGGGAGCCGAGCCCCTGTGAGACCCCGTCGAGAAGGGTGAGGGCCCGGCGGAGCATGGCCGCGTCGATGGCCGTGGCCGTCGATCCGCCGGAGAGTTGGCTGCCCAGATCGGAGAGATCGACTAGGTCCGCCATGACCCTGACATACCCTTCAGTTCTGTCGATATCGGGGTATGCCTTGGCCAGTTGCAGTAGGTATCCGCCGACGCTGGAGAGCTGCGAAGCGGCCGACTGCAACTGTGAGCCGTCGGCGGTCTCACCGCCGCCGGCCGCGGCCTTGAGGCCGGCGATGCCGTCGTCGACACCCTGCCGTACGGTGGCGAGCTGATCGACTACGCTTAGAGTGCTTCTGTCGGGCAACGAGCCCAAGAAGCTCCGAACTTGCGCCACATGGGGGATGGAGAGAAGGCGCTTCTCCAGCTCCTCGGCTCCGGTTATGCCCTGTGGCGTGTCGGCTCCCGCGGGATCGAGCACGACCAGCGTGAGCGGCTGCATCTGACCTGCGCCGAAATGCTCGGCGAGCACGTCGAACCCAAGTCGCTGCTCATTGTCTTTGGGCAGGTCGGCGAGCAGGTCGAAGTCGCGACCGAGGCCGGACCCGTAGATGGCGAGCGGCACAAGCACGATGATCGGCACGAGGAAGGCCACAAGAGGGCGCTTGACCACTTTGCCCGCCCAAGCACCCCAGATGCCCGCCTCCTTGATGCGATGAGCCTTGCGAGGCCAGAAGGCGTGATGCCCGAGGACGGTCAGCATCGCGGGCGTGAGGGTCAGGCCCGCCAACAGAGCGATCACCACGGCGATCGCCAAGCTGGGACCGCTCGTGTTGTACAGGCCCAGTTCGGCCGTGGCCATCATGGCCACTCCGACGATCACTGTGCCGGCACTCGAGGCGATGGTCTCGCCGACCGCCCTCACGGTGGTCCTGGTCGCGGGCGCCGGCGACTCGGCTCCGGTCATCTCCTCCCTGAAACGACTGATGAGAAACAGGCAGTAGTCGGTGCCCGCTCCGAACAGGATGACGATGATGAAGATGTTGGTGTAGGCCGAGATGGTCATCACGTGCGCGCCCAGATAGGCGACAACTCCGCGCGAGATGAGATAGGCGAGGGCTATCGTGATGAGCGGCACGAGCGGGCTGACCGGCGAACGGTAGATGATGAGCAGAATGACGATCACGAGCACGATGGTGATCCAGGTGGTCGAGTCGACGCTTCTCTGGGTCTCGGAGTTGTAGGCCGCGATGATCGGCCCGTCGCCGGTGGCGTAGACCGTGACGGCAGCCGGTGCCTCGGCGAGCCGGCTCTCGATGACCTCGATCGCGTTCTGAGTCTGAGCGTCGGTCGCGCCCTCCTCGAACCGGGCGACCACGAGCGCTACCTGCTTGTCTTCGCTCGTGAGCACGGCTCGGGTCTGCTCGTCGCCCTGAATGGGAGAGATCACCTGGTCGATGATCGAAAACAGGGGGTCGGACGAGGTGCCCGCGCTCAACCAGGCTGTGAGTCCGGCGACATAGTCCGCGGGCACGCCTTCGTCGACTCGCTCGTCGGGCCCGGCGTCGACCACGATCACAGCGCTGAGCGGCGCCACCCGATCGGGGAAGTACTCCACGACCATGTCGTGGGCTAGCAGACTGGGCGCCGACTTGGGCAGGAAGCTGGCTTGGTCGCTGTTGGCGACGTCGTTGATGTTGGGCGCCAGCAGGGTGAGCAGGACGGCGACGAGCAGCCAGGCCGCGATGATGAACCAACGAAAACGGACCGCGAATGAGCCGATGCGCGCAAACACGGGGGCCTCAGGCTTCCGGGCGACGCCGGGGAGAACGCGCTGGCAGGTGCGGAAGAGCGAACTCAGTCACTCCGCACGCAAGGGTCATTTGACCGAAGCCTTGACCTTCTTGCGCCGCTTGTAGGTCTTGGCCAACTCGAGGAAGATGCCTACATCACGGTCGAGGTCGCTGTTGGTGCCGTCGAAGTAGAACACCCGGATGGGGATGCTGTCGTGGTCCTTGCTCACTCGCGGGTAGATGGCTTCTGTGACGATGCCGTTCATGCATGTGAAAGGACTGATGTCGACGATGCCATCGGCTCCTCGCTTGTAGTAGGCGATGGCCCCGCCCGTGGAGAGCACCATCTCGCCGAGCGCTCCCGCCTGAGGCAGGTAGGGGTGCGCCAACTCGAGAACCTCGTCGATGTGCGGTTCGGGCCTGCGTGCGAAGTAGTCGACGAACTGCTTCATGAGGGCTTTCTCGTCACCGTGCATGAGGCGGTACGTGATGTAGGTACGCAGCCACGGCTTGGTGAAACGCGTCTTCTCCTCACGGTGGCGTCTGAAGGCCTCTTTGTTGGTGTACCACACCCATTCGCCGATGCCGGTCAACCAGCATTCGCCGCCCTGCGCTTCGATATGGCGCAGCAGTTCGTTGTTGGAGAACGTGTTGAGGCGGCAGAAGATCTCGCCGACCACGCCGATGAGCGGCCGGTCTTCCTGCCTGACCGGGATAGCGAGGAACGCTTTCTTGACCGTGCCGAGGCCGATCAGGATGTCGGCCATGCGCTGCTTGTTGCTCAGTCCCTGGCGGCTGACGATCTCACCCATGACGTCGAGCATATCGAGATAGACCTTGTCGGTCTCGCCGGCGTTGACCTCGTAGGGCCTGATCATGAGCAGCAGCTTGAGTAGGATGTCCTGCACCAGAACGGCCCGCCAGGCTGTGCGGATGAGGGCGCTGGCCTGCTCTCCGATGCCGGCGTAGCCGTTGGCCGAAGTGAACGACACGATAGGCAGGTCGTGGTAGCCCTGCTCGTCAAGGATGCGGCGCAGCAGCGACACGTACTGGCCGAAACGGCAGGGACCATTGGCCGTGGGGAGGAGGAAGGCGGTCTTGCTTGCGTCGCAACCGTCATCTTCGACGAGCTTCATGTAGTCGCCGAGCACGATCCTCTGGGGGTAGCACTCGTCGCCCGACGTGTACTTGCCGCCCAGCTCGAGCGTGCGCGCGTCTTCGTCGGGCGTCACCCGAGCGTCAAGACCGATTGACCTGAACGCTGCGGCCAGCATGCGCGAGCCGCCGTAGGGCATGCGGGTAAGCCATAGCGTGCGGCCGTGGATGTTGACGTCGGTCTTCTGCGGGCTCTCCTCAGCTCCACGAAGGGCCGAAGGCCGAGCCACCGCCGCCGGGGTTGCGCCGGTCGCCTGGGCGACGGCGCTGGTGCCCGCCTGGGGGCTCGTCTTGCCGTTGCCGCCTGCCTTGCGGGCGATATCGGTGTCGGTCTCGGTGCCCATCAGCTCTCACTCACCGGTAGCTTGGCTCTATCCTCGCGAGCCCACCAGCGCAGGAAGCCCTTGCTGTCGAGATAGGCCTCGCAACGCGTCATGGCTCCGGCGTCGTTGGTGTGCTCGTCGAACTGCAGCACCAGGTAGGGTTGCGGCGATGCCGCCCCGATATAGTGCTTGATGTAGGAGTCGGGCCCGCACTTGAAGTTGGTCATATAGATGATATGCAGGTTGGGGTGCTCGGCCACGATCTCGGCCGCCTGCAGGATCTTGCGCCCGTAGCTCCAGAACATGTTCTCGGTGACCGTTCGGGTATCGCGGCCCCAGAGGGGCAGGAAGTCGAGCGGTATGAGGTTCACGCCGTAGTAGCGGCGGAGCTTGGCCGGGATATCCATGTTCACACCGGCGTCGTAGATGTTGTACGGACGCCCCACCAGTACGATGCCCAGTTCGTCATGCTCGGTGAGCGTGGCAAGGGCGTCGGAGCCGGCCGTGACGAGACGCGAGCGGAACTCGGCCTGTGCCTCGTAGGCCTCCTTGAGGGCGGCGTCGACTGTCGCGCCGGGCACGCCGAGCGGCTTGAGAGCCTCGCGGAAGGCCTCGCCGATGTACTCGGGGCCCCGCCTGAAGTGCAAAGTCGGCAGAAGGAACTTGCCGCCCCACGATTCGAAGTGCGGGGCGAACCTGACGATGTGCGGCAGGGTCTGGCCCCAGGGACAGGCGTGTGACTCGATGTCGGGATGGTCTGTCTCTTCATTCAGCAGGTTGGGCAGGAAGATGTAGTCGGCGCCCTCCTGCAGCAACTCGGCCACGTGGCCGTGCGCCACCCTGATCGGGAAGCAGGGCTCGGCCACCGCGCCCTCGATGCCCAACTCGCGGATCTTCTTGTCGGTCTGCCGCGACACCATGACGTCGAAGCCGCATCCCTTGAACAGCGCCGCCCAGAAGGGGAGCCGCTCGTAGGTGTACATCGCGCGGGGGATGCCGATCGTGCCGCGCGGGGCGCCGGTGCCGCTGCGCAGCAGAGCCGTGGTGTCCTCCGCCTCGGTCACATACGAGAACAGCAGAGCATTGCGGAACTCGACCAAGTCGCGGATGATCGGCTCCTTGTCAACCTTGGCCCGCTTGCGGTAGCGGTCGGAGCACTTGTCGCCCCAGTAGGTCTTCTCTTCGCCGATGGTGAACTGGCGGATATCGCACTCGTTGCTGCAGCCCTTGCAGGTGAATTCGCGAATGGTGTAGTCGACCTTGTCGAGATCCCAGCCGCGGAACCGGGAGGGCGCGCCCGTCGCCGACATCTTCTCGCGCGCGAGCAGCGCGACGCCGATCGCGCCGACGACGCCGTTGTGCGGCGGCACGATGATGTCTTTGTCCAGAATCATGCTGAACGCGGCCGCCACCGAGTCGTTGTAGGCGGTGCCGCCCTGGAAGTAGATGGTGTCGCCGATGTGCCTGCGACCGACCAAACGGTTGAGGTAGTTGTAGGCGATGGAGTAGGCGAGCCCGGCGACGAGGTCCTTCTTGTCGGCGCCTCTCTGGAGGTACGAGTTGACGTCGCGCTCCATGAAGACGGTACAGCGCTCACCGAGGCGCACGGGCGCCTGTGACGAGAGCGCCAACTGGGCGAACTCACCGATGATCTTGATGCCGAGCTTCTCAGCCTGCTCTTCGAGGAACGACCCGGTGCCCGCGGCGCAGGCTTCGTTCATAGCGAAGTCGACCACGACGCCGTCCTGCAGGCTGATGAACTTGGAGTCTTGCCCGCCGATCTCGAAGATCGTATCTGGCACCCGGTCGATAAGCTTGCGACCGATGAAGGTCGCGCCGGTCTTGTGAGCCGTGATCTCGTCGTTGACTGTGTCGGCGCCGATCAGTTCACCGATCAGTTCGCGCCCCGAACCGGTGGTCGCCACGCCCAGAATAGTGAGGCGGGGGCCCATCTCGTTCCAGATCTCGGCAAGGCCGCGGTTGACGACCTCCACGGGGCGGCCCTCGGTCTTGACGTAGATCTCCTTGACCACTTCGCCGGCTTCGTCCAGGACCACCAGGTTGGTGGAAACGCTGCCGATGTCGATACCGAGATACACGCCGATCGGGCTGCCGTCGGCGGGGAACTCATAGGGCTTGACCCTGTCGCGCAACAGGATGACGCGGTCCATGGACAGGGGATCACTGACGCGGAAGTCGGCGTTG
>JAKAHF010000093.1 GCA_021815245.1 Actinomycetes bacterium | reverse complement strand
AGAGCAGTTCTTGGGAGGCTGTGGGCCGAGAACACGACGCGAGTCCGTGCAGTGGACCCATCTTCCAGTTTCCTGCGCGCGGTGATCACCGAGTCGGCCAGACCGTCGATGTAGGGCGGCAGCGTGTGCCAGCTCTCAATCAGATCGAGAGCCGGCCCATGTTCGCTCGCGGCCGCGGCGGCTCTGCGGTGGTACCGGCCGACGCTGCAGCGGCTGAAATGCGGGACGAGACAGATCACGAGAGATCTCGCAATGCCGTCGTGGGACATTCGCGAGACGGTGTCTTCCAAGAAAGGGTGCCAATGCAGCATGCCCACGTATGCTGGGAGCCCGCAAGCATTCTCGAGCTTGGTTGCCACACGCTGAGTGATGGCCGGCAGAGGTGAAGCTCCTCCGATGGAGCGGTATCTCTCGCGCACGCTGTCAACCAGCCCCTCGGGACTCGGGCGACCTCCCCGGACCTGATCG
The DNA here is from genome assembly GCA_021815245.1 of Actinomycetes bacterium. Next base: position 6,980 of record JAKAHF010000093.1, on the reverse strand, counting down.
AGAAATGCCGGCACTTCCTCAAGAGAATTCGGGCCTCCGTGAGCGAGCAGTAAGACTCCAAGCATGGTCCCTATCTTCACTCGTGTCTCGGTAGTCACTCAGTTTACCGGCTCCGACTCGAGAACCCAAGATAATGATGATTAGGTTGATGATGATTATCTCACATGGGTTCTGCTACCATGAACGCCGGTTGGTCGACGAGCCAGAGACTGCCGGAGGTCACGAGCTTGGTGCGCGTTGTTGCAGTGCTTGCAGTCGTCATGCTTGTGACGCTGCCGTTCGGCTTCTACCGCGCCTACACTCGCAAACTGTCGCTTCGCTGGTTCCTCGCGATTCACCTACCGGTGCCTCTGATCTTCTTGGCACGCTTCGAATCGCACCTCTCCTACGCCTTCATCCCTTTTACCAGTCTGGCCTTTGCAGCGGGTCAGATGCTCGGGGCCAGAGCCGGGCACTGGTGGCTCAGAAGGCGCCTGTTGACGCGCGCCGCAGGCAAGGAAGAAACTCTGCTCCCGCCTCGTGCCTAGCCTTCCGCGGTGCCGATGTACGTTCCACCGCAGGACCTCCTGCGTGTCGCCGGCTGGAGTTTCTTCTTGACCTCGGGCGTGGTCATGGCCGGGCCGGTGCTCGGGGTCTTCCTGATGGGCGTGGCGCCGCTTAGCGCTGTCATTGCCGTCGATGTAGCCGGGGGTCTTCTTGCCGCAGGCCCACTAGTGCTGGGGCGTATTTGCCATCCGGAGTAGGTGCCGGGGCCAAGGCCGGCCGGACTCACCGGTGAGTTCGTCGAAGGCTGGCAGGAGCTTCGGCAGCGCCGTGGACTCTTCCAACTGACCGTCTTGCTGACCGTGGTGACGCTCCTGCATATGCCCATAAACGCCCCCTTTCCCCTCATGACGTTCGGCCACTTCAGGGGCACGGTCTTCAATGCCAGGGTTGTCGAGTTGGCGTTCGGCGCCGGCACGCTCCTGGCGCGCTGGGCGACAGTAGGCGCCGTCGCCTCCCGGTGGTCGCCCGCTCGGTTGATCGCCACGGGTATCTTCTTGGCCGGTCTTACGACCGGCGGCTCGGGATTGCTGCCGTCGCCGGTCTTCTGGGCGTTCGCGGGTCTCTCGATGGTAATGGGCTTCTCGGTGCCGCTGTTCGGGGCCCCGCTCAACGCCATCTTTCAGCGACTGGTCGACCCGGCTCGTTTGGGTCGAGTTGCGTCGCTCTACATGACAGTGGCGCTTCTCGCCTCCATACCCGGCCTGTTGATCGCCGGACCGTTGGCCGAGGAGATCGGGGTCGATCTGCGGTTCGCCGTCACGGGGCTCCTCGTGTGCTTGGTCGGGCCGGCGATCAGAGGCCTGCCCTCTATACGAGTGCGCGATCGGTAACTCGGAGAGACGGCGTCGACCGAGCCGGTCGAGGCCGCTTGGGCGTGACTCGCGGGCCCGGCCTCGACTAGGCGAGCTCCTGTTCCTTGACGCAACGCGTTTTCAATGTGCCCACCAGCTCCTGAAGGGCCGAAAAGATGTTCTTGCGGATGTCTCTCGCGACCACGGCGCGCATAATGTCGTCGCCTGCGGCGAGGCTGCCCTCGTTGATCCATGTCCCTGACGGGCGAGCCGGCCCTCGTCGTGCCTCGCACGACCCCGTTATGCATCGGATACGCCGCTTTGGCCTGAAAGATGGGCTCCTCCTCTGGTTCGGTATAATCCAGCGAACCAGACCCGGCTCGTGGTCTTCGAGGCCACGACGCACGAAGATCAGGAGAGCTGCGCCATGATTTCCCGCCAAGAGGTCGAGCACGTCGCGCGTCTCGCGCGGCTTCACTTCACCGAAGAAGAGTTCGAGCGCCTGCAGCCTGAACTCGGCGCCATCATCGACTACGTGCAGCAACTCTCGCAACTCGATCTCTCGGGTCTGCCCACGACGTCGCACGCGGTCGCCCTCAAGAACGTGCTGCGGCCCGATGAGCCCAGGCTGGGGCTCGAACACGAAGCGGCCATGAGCAATGGGCCCGATGTGGAGCGGGGGCAGTTCGTCGTCCCGCGGATAGGCTAGGGGGCGTCATGGCGACCATCGACGTCACCAGGCTGACCGCCCACGGTTGCCGCGATCTGCTGGCTTCGCGTGAAGTCTCCGCGGTCGAGTTGACCCGTGCGTATCTCGATCGCATCGCCGCGGTCGATGGAGCGGTCGACGCGTTTCTCAGAGTCGATGAAGAGGGCGCCCTCGAGGCCGCTGCCGCTGTCGATGCGAAGCCGGTCGCTCAGCGGGAGCCGTGGGAGGGTGTGCCCATCGCATTGAAAGACGTGCTCTGCGTCAAGGGCATGGAGACGACCTGCGCGTCGAAGATCCTCAAGGGGTACATCCCCCCCTACGACGCCACCGTCGTCGCCAGGCTGCGGGCCGCCGGACTCATCTTCTTGGGCAAGCTCAACATGGACGAGTTCGCCATGGGCAGTTCGACCGAGAACTCGGCCTACAAGGTCACACACAACCCCTGGGACCTCGACCGCGTGCCGGGCGGCTCCAGTGGCGGCTCCGCCGCTTGCGTCGCCGCCTCTGAGGCACCGTGGTCGCTCGGCACCGACACGGGCGGCTCTATCCGCCAGCCGGCCTCGTTTTGCGGAGTGGTCGGTCTGAAGCCCACGTATGGCACCGTCAGCCGCTACGGGCTGGTCGCCTTCGCCAGTTCGCTCGACCAGATCGGCCCGGTCGCCCGCACGGTGCAAGACGCGGCTTCACTGCTCGATCTGATCGCCTCGTGCGATCCGCGCGATTCGACCAGTATCGGCCTCAGCGAGCCGGTCGGGGCGCCGGCGCGGGAGAGCCTCGAGGGACTGCGCTTCGGCGTGATCAAGGAACTGGGCGGCGAAGCCGTGGAGCCGGGTGTGCGCGACGTCTTCGATACCGCCGTCGACGCCATCGGCGCTTTGGGCGGCGTCTGCGAGGAGGTCAGCCTGCCGAGTGTGCAACAGGGCATCGCGGCCTACTACATCATCGCGCCTTCGGAGGCCAGCTCCAACCTGGCTCGCTTCGACGGCGTGCGTTACGGCCACCGCCACTCCGGCGCCGACGATCTCTACGATATGTATGTGCGCACCCGCAGCGAGGGCTTTGGCACCGAAGTGAAGCGCCGCATCATGATCGGCACCTACGCACTCTCGGCCGGCTACTACGACGCCTACTACGCGCAGGCGCAGCGCACGCGCACACTGATCATCCAGGACTTCGCGAAGGCGTTCTCGACCTTCGATTACCTCATCTCGCCGGTGGCGCCCACCGTGGCTTTCAAGATCGGCGAGAAGACGGCCGATCCACTGCAGATGTACCTCCTCGACCTGTGCACGATCCCGGTCAACCTGGCCGGCCTGCCGGGCATCAGCATCCCCGCGGGCTTTTCCGCCGGCATGCCGGTGGGGCTGCAGATCATCGGCCCGCATCTGTCGGAGAAGGGCATCTTGAACGCGGCGTATGCGATCGAGCAGAGGCTGCAGGTCGATACGGTCGCCCCCGTGGCGGAGGTGGCCCGATGAGCGCCCAGACCCGCTCCGCCGACGAGCGTGGCTGGGAGGCCGTCATCGGCCTCGAGATCCACGTGCAGCTCAGCACGCGTACCAAGATGTTCTGTGGCTGCGAGTTGAGCTTCGGCGACCCCCCCAACACGCACGTGTGCCCGGTCTGCCTTGGACACCCGGGTGTGCTGCCGGTCACCAACGAGAAGGCCATCGAGTACGCGACTCGAATCGCGTTGGCCCTCAACTGCGGCATCGCCGAGCGGACGATCTTCCACCGCAAGAACTACTTCTATCCCGATCTGCCGAAGGCCTACCAGATCTCGCAGTACGACCTGCCCATAGGACTCGGCGGACACCTCGATGTCGAACTTGACGATGGCAGCCTGCTGCGGGTCGGCATCACCCGCGTGCACACGGAAGAAGACGCGGGCAAGCTGGTGCACGCGGGCGGCACTTCCGGGCGCATCGACGGGGCCGACTACTCGCTGGTCGATTTCAACCGGGGCGGCACGCCGCTGGTCGAGATCGTCACCGAGCCCGATATCGCCACGCCCGATCAGGCACGGTCGTTTCTCACCCAGTTGCGCAGTCTCGTGGAGCAACTCGGTGTCTCCGACGTCAACATGGAGGAAGGCTCTCTGCGCTGCGATGCGAACGTCTCGGTGCGCAAGCCCGGCGATCCGCTCGGCACCAAGACCGAGCTGAAGAACATGAACTCGTTCCGCTTTCTCCATCGCGGTCTCGAGGCCGAGATCGAGCGTCAGATCGACATGCTCGAGTTCGGCGACCGCGTGGTGCAGGCCACGGTGCATTTCGATCCGGCCACGGGAATGGTATCGAGCCTGCGCAGCAAGGAAGAAGCTCACGACTATCGCTATTTCCCCGAGCCCGACCTGCCCCCCGTCGAGCTTGACGAGGCCTACGTGGAGCGGGTGCGGCAGAGCCTGCCCGAGCTGCCGGCGGCCCGCAAGGAACGCCTCATCGGTCAGTATGCCCTAGCTCCCAAGGACGCTGGGTCGCTGTCGACCAACAAGCCTCTCGGTGACTACTTCGAGGCCCTGGCGGCCGCGACGGGCGACGCCCGCACCTCGGCCAACTGGGTGCTCGGCGATTTCTCGGCCTATCTCAACGCGGCCGGCATCGATGTTGCCCAATCGGCGGTGAGCGTCGCCGGCATGGCCGAGTTGCTGGGTCTCGTCGCCGACGGCACGCTGTCGGGCAAGATGGCCAAGGAAGTGTTCGAGGCTATGACCACCTCAGGCAAAGACGCGAGGTCCATAGTGGCAGAGAAGGGCCTCGGCCAGATCTCCGACGCCGGCGAGTTGGAGAACATCATCATGCGCCTGGTGGCCGACAACCCCGGCCCCGCCGAGGAGTTCCGGCAGGGACGAGACAAGGTTCTCGGTTTCTTCGTCGGCCAAGTGATGAAAGAGACTCGCGGCCAGGCAAATCCCAAGATGGTGAACGACCTGCTACGAAAGCATCTGGCCTAGATCGTCGCCGAATCGCCCGCCTTGCATTTAGCGCGCTCTTGTCTGCGCCGATCGGCCTTGAGGTTTGTCTTCTCGAGTCGGTAGATGACGGCTACCCAGACCAGCAACAACCCGATGACCAGAGCCACCTGTATCAGTGGACCCATCTGCACCACCCCTTCTTGTCTCCGTCGCAGACGGAGCGACTGATCGTCTGCGTGGGCTATGGTGTTACGAACGTATGACAAGAGTAGGGCAGAAGCTCAGCAATTTAAAGGATATTGGCGTCAATTAGTATTACTGCAGTACTAGCAGAGATCTAGCGTTCACAGGATCATCACGGCCGATGACGGTAGCCGCGAGCGGTCTGATAGACTCATTGAGCCGCATTCCTGGGCGCGACATTCTGAGGTGGACCACCGTGGCAAGACGTGAGAACGAAGTCGACCGGCTCTCGATCAGCCTTCCTCGTGAAGACGTCGAGACGCTCCGCGAGTTGGCCGAGCTGACCGGGCGTCCCATATCGCACATCGTCGGGCAGTTCTGCAAGCCGGAGCTCGAAGTGGCGCGGCAGATCCTGTCGTTGGGGCGGGCGCACGACCCGTTGCTGTGGGACACCGTCGCCCGACTGATGGCCGAGCCCCGCATCGGCGACCCGTCGGAATCGCCCGGGTCGACGTCGCCATCGTCGCCATCGTCTTCATCTGGCGACTAGGTGGCTACGGCCGACCGGGTCGTGCGCTGCTGTCGCCGAGGTGGCCGGACCGACGTGGCCTGCTCGGGCAGGTTGAAAACCGCGGGCATCTCTGCTACCTTGCCTTACCTTTTTGCGGACCCGATCACCGTCGGTTTTGCAGGTTGAATGTCAGTAGAAACGCTTGAGCAGGAAGGTGTCGGCGTCGTGCACTCCACAGATGCGCACCCGGAATCGTGCCCCGTTCTGAAGACCGCGGATATCATCTCAGGCAAGTGGACTCTCCTCATCCTGCGCGATCTATCGAACGGGATCAATCGTTTTAGCGCGCTGGAGCGCTCCCTGTCTGGCATTAGTCCGAAGACTCTCTCCGAACGCCTCAAGGGCCTGGAGAAAGCCGGCATCGTCACGCGCAAGAGCTACGCCGAGGTGCCGCCGAGGGTCGAGTACACGCTGACCGACATGGGCTGGGATCTCATTCCCTTGATAGAGCACATGCGCGACTACGGAACAAAGTGGCTGAGTGACGGTCGTGTGAGCACGGCCATGTTGGCAGACAACGCGCCCGGCGCGTGAGCAGAGGCAGTTCGTACCAAGCAAATCGCACCGGGCACGGAGGGGTACTTTGACCGGGACACCTTCTTCAGAAGGCTGGCTCGTCAACCTCGAAGAAGTTGACGGGCTCATCGAGCTGGGGCGCGGGCGGGGGTTCGTGACGGCGGACGATATCGCCGAAGTCCTGTCCGAGTTGGATCTCACGACCGAGCAGATCGAGAACATGTACACGGCGCTGCTCGACCAGGGCATCGAGGTCATCGACGAGCCTTCTATGGACGCCGACGACGACCTCGATCTCGACTCGCCGGTCGATCCTGAATGGCGCCGGGGTGTCGATGAGCTGGATCTCACCGTCGATGTGCCCACGACCGATCCGGTACGCATGTACCTGAAGGAGATCGGCCGAGTCAAGCTGCTCACCGCGTCTCAAGAGGTCTCGCTGGCCAAGCGCATCGAGCGGGGCGACATCCGCGCCAAGCACGAGCTGACCGAGGCCAACCTGCGCCTGGTCGTCTCCATCGCCAAGCGCTACCACACCGACGGCATGAGCTTTCTCGACCTCATCCAAGAGGGCAACCTCGGCCTGATTCGCGCTGTCGAGAAGTTCGACTACCGCAAGGGGCACAAGTTCTCGACCTACGCCACCTGGTGGATCCGGCAGGCCATCACCCGCGCCATCGCCGACCAGGCACGCACGATCCGCATCCCGGTGCACATGGTCGAGAAGATCAACAAGCTCATCCGTGTTCA
>JAKAHF010000092.1 GCA_021815245.1 Actinomycetes bacterium | reverse complement strand
TCTCGGCATCCAGTGGCAGGAGATCTACGCCATGCAGGTGCGGGCCATCATCCAGGCGGCCGCCGACATCCTGCAGGAAACCGGCAAGCAGCCGCACGTGGAGATCATGATCCCGCTGGTGGGCTTCGAGGAAGAACTGAAGCGCATGCGCGCCCTCACCGTGGAGACGGCTGAGGCAGTCATCAAGGAGCGCGGCGTTCAGATCGACTACACCGTCGGTACCATGATCGAGGTGCCGCGCGCCGCTCTCACCGCCAACGAGATCGCCCGCCAGGCCGACTTCTTCAGCTTCGGCACCAACGACCTCACCCAGATGACTCTGGCCTTCTCGCGCGACGACGCCGAGGGCAAGTTCCTGACGCACTACCTCAAGAGCGACCTGCTCAAGAGCAATCCGTTCGAGAAGCTCGACCAGACCGGCGTGGGCCAGCTCGTCGAGATGGCAGTGCAGAAGGGCCGCTCGGTCAAGCCCGACCTGAAGACCGGCATCTGCGGCGAGCACGGCGGCGAGCCGACGAGCGTGAAGTTCTGCCATCGCGCGGGCCTCAACTATGTGAGCTGCTCGCCGTACCGCGTGCCGCTGGCCCGCCTGGCTGCCGCGCAGGCGGTCCTGGAGGAGAAGACGAAGAAGTCGGGCGACTAGAGGGCGCGCTGGCGTACGCCACGGCCTACGCCTGCGATCGCTCTGCTAACGAGCGCTCCGGCCGACGCGTACGCCATCGCGCCGGACTTGTCGGGCTTGGCGGTCGGGAGACCGGGCGGGTGAGCTGCTTGGTTGATTTGACCAGCTTGTGAGTATTTGATGGGGCGCCGCGCTTTGCGCGGCGCCCCCCTTCTTGCTTCGGGCTCTCCGGCCGAGAGGGATCTCTTGCTTGCGTCACTCGGTGGCTCGCGCCGGTGTAAGCTTTCGGCATGAGCAGGCCCGTCTTTCCCAAACGCCACTACCGTCGGTTCTCCGAACTGCGGCGTGACGTGCTCGCTATCTCGGTCGAGCGCAGGAGAGCCCGGACGCTGGGGAGCGGCGGGGCCGTCGGCGTTGCTTTCAAAGAGCGGCTGATGCTCGCGGTCACCCAGGTGAATGGCTGCCGCTACTGCGCCTACGCGCACGCCAAGGTCGCCCTGGCGGCCGGTGTCTCTCAAGCGGAGGTTCGGGCCTTGGCCGAGGCGAGCTATGCGGGCGCTCCGGCCGACGAGGTTCCCGCTCTTCTCTATGCTCAGCACTGGGCCGAAACCGACGCGGTGCCCGATCCCGAGACGCGCCGGGCAGTGCTGGCGGTCTACGGGGAGGAGAAGCTCGCGGCCATCGAGCTCGCGCTGCAGACCATCAGAATCGGAAATCTGCTCGGCAACACAGCCGACTACGCGCTCTATCGTGCGTCGGCCGGCCGCTGGGGAGCAGGGCGCCGGGGCCGCCGCTAAGCCCAGCCCTGTCCAAAGTTGTAGACTGGCCTTCGGGGAAATGTGAGAGCCTGGCCCGGGGGCAGAGGACGTTTGAAGAGAGAGTGGTCAGGAAGAGTAGGGTTACCCGCCGACCTCTACGAGGCGGGTCTGGCACCTTGGGCGCAGCGCTCATCGGCCTCACGCGGGCGCGAGCATCCTGAGGAGCCGTGCTCGCTTCGCACCCCCTACCAGCGCGACCGCGACCGCATCGTGCACAGCAAGTCGTTCCGCCGGCTCAAGCACAAGACCCAGGTCTTCATCGCCCCTGAGGGCGATCACTACCGCACACGCTTGACACACACGCTCGAAGTATCGGGTATCGCTCGCACTGTCGCGCGGGCGCTACGACTCAACGAAGACCTCGCCGAGGCTGTCGCGCTCGGCCACGATCTGGGTCACACGCCCTTCGGTCATGCCGGCGAGGCCGTGATCGACGACATGCTTCGCGAGTTGGGCGGCGACGGCTTTCAGCACAACGAACAGAGCGCACGCGTCGTCGAGGTGCTCGAGAACGACGGGCGAGGGCTCAACCTCACCTGGGAGGTGCGCGACGGCATCCGCAACCATTCGGGCGAGCTGCGTCCCGCTACGCTCGAGGGCCGCATCGTGCACCTGGCCGACCGCATCGCTTACGTGAATCACGACATCGACGACGCCGTTCGAGCCGGGCTCATCACCATGGACGACTTGCCTCAAGCTCCGCTGGCGCTCCTAGGCGAGACCGGCAGCGAGCGTATCGATGCCTTGGTGCACGACTTGGTCGACAGTAGCGAGAGCCAGGCGGAAATCTCCCAGACGCCCGAGATAGGGGGCGCCCTGGCCGAACTCCGCTCCTACCTCTTCGCGACGGTCTACCCGCGTGCTCTCACGCAGGCGGGTGACGATGGCATCAGACAGGTCATCACCCGGCTCATGCGGCACTATCTAGAGCATCCCGAGACCCTGCCGCTTCCGGCCGGAGGGGAGCCACCGGCGCCCGGCATCGACCTGGTGAGAGCGGTCACCGACCACGTGGCCGGCATGACCGACCGGTACGCGCAGCGGCTCTACGTGGAGCTCTTCATGCCCAAGGCCTGGGACAACCTATGACAGGGGTGAGCGCGCCGTGAGCCCCTTCATCAAAGACGCGAGTGTGCAGGCGGTGCTGGCCGCCGCTTCGATCGTCGACGTAGTCTCGGGCTATACGAGCCTTCGCAAGCGAGGGGTCACCTACTCGGGCCTCTGTCCGTTCCACCAGGAAAAGACGCCTTCGTTCACCGTCAGCGCGGTCAAGGGTCTCTACTACTGCTTCGGGTGCGGCGAGGGCGGCGACGTCGTGCGATTCGTCGAACGGGCCGAGAATCTCTCCTTCGCCGAAGCCATCGAGCAACTCGGGGAGCGTTTCGGCATCGCCGTGGAGTACGAAGACGGTGGCGGTCCGGACCCTGAGCGCAGAGACCGCGACGCTCGTCTGCTTTTGGTACTCGAGAAGGCTGCGGCGTTCTACCAGCGCTTTCTCTGGGAATCGGAGCCGGGCCGCGTCGCCCGCGAATACCTCGAGAAGCGGGGGCTTGGGCGTGACATCTGCGTCGCCTACCGAATGGGCTACTCACCTCCACAGTGGAGGGGTCTGCACGGTCGGGCGACCAAAGAGGGATTCACCGACCGGGAGCTCGAGGAAGCCGGTCTGCTCGTGCGGCAGAACGGCAAGACGTACGATCGCTTTCGTGGACGGCTGATGTTCCCGCTGGTCGACCATCGCGGCAGGGTACTTGGCTTCGGAGGCAGAACGCTCACCGACGAGACACCCAAGTATCTGAATTCTCCGGAGGGGCCGCTCTACCAGAAGGGCCACCTGCTCTACGGCCTCTTCCAGGCGCGCAAGGCCGTCGCCGATGCCGATGAGGTCGTCGTGGTCGAGGGATATACCGACGTACTGGGCATGGTGCAGGCCGGCGCCGCCAACGTGGTCGCCTCGATGGGCACGGCGCTCACCGACGCTCAGATCAACCTGATGATGCGGTTCACCAGCAACCTCACCTTCATGTTCGACGCCGATCGGGCGGGCACCGAGGCCATGCTCCGTTCGGGCGAATTGGCGAGGGGCCACGGACTGCGACCCATGACCGCCGTGCTGCCGGCCGGGAGCGACCCCGCCGACGTGGCGGTCGCCGGTGGCCAGGAGGCCATCGCCAAGGTGCTGCGCGGCAAGACCTCGCTGCTCGGCTTCGAGGTGCGGCAGGCTCTCGCCCGCGGCGACACCACGAGCTCTCAAGGGCGCGTGCGCACGTTCGAGCAGGTCAAGAAGATCATGAGCCGCGCCAGTTCGGCCAAGGAATGGGAGGAGCAACTGCCCTTGCTCGAGGATGCGCTCCGCCTCAATGAGTCGAGCGTGCGTGAGCTGTTGCAGGGCCGGCCGGCGGCCCCGCGCGGCCGCGGCGTGGGGGCCGAGCGCGCGAGGGCCGACTTCAGCGAACGGCTCCTGGGCAGCGAGGCGGCCATGGAACGCGACTTTCTCGTCGCCGCGGCGTGCAACCCCCAGCAGGCGGTGCCGCTATTGGGCTCACTCACGCCCGAGCACTTCTCCGACGCCGGCAACCGCGAGGTCTTCGTAGCCCTGCGCGATGCTTTCGCCGCCATGACTTCGTCAGACGATCCGGCGGCGGCGCTTGCCGACCTGCAGTCTCAAGCGCGCGCCGATTCGGTCGCGGGACCGCTGTTCGTGCGCCTCGTCATCGAGGCCGATCAAGGTCGCTACTCGCCGGCCCTCCTCGAAGAGTTGAACTGGCGACTACAGGAGCACTACCTGCTGCGGGAGATAGCGGTGCTCCGTGGTTCGCTCGACGACGAGGGCGATGTCATCAGCAAGCAACGCCGTCTCTTCAGCTTTGAGCGGCTGCTTCAAGAAGTGCGGGCGAATCTGATGAACCTCGATCCTGAAGAGGGGAGCGCATGACATGGTCGACGGTGATCCGGAACTGACGGCTGACGTGCTCCAGGGCATGCTCGACCAAGCGCGCGAGCGTGGGGGGCTCGATGTGGAAGAGGTGAGTGCCTTCGTACAGGAGGCCAATCTGTCTCCGGAGGAGACGGAGTTCCTCTATTCGTTGCTGACCGACGAGGGTGTCGAAGTCAGGCACGGCGACGAAGAGGAGCCCGAGGATTTCGCCGAGGAGGAGGAGTTTCTCAGCTACCTCGACGTGACCATCGATCACTCCGCCGAAGATCCCGTGCGCGTCTATCTGCGCGAGATCGGCCAGGTGCCTCTGCTCACATCTGAGGAGGAGATCGAGCTCGCCAGGCTCGTGGAGAAGAAGGATGTCGAGGCCAAGCGCCGTCTCACCGAGGCAAACCTGCGCCTCGTGGTCTCCATCGCCAAGCGGTACATGGGCCGGGGACTCTTGTTTCTCGACCTCATCCAGGAGGGAAATCTGGGCCTGATCAGGGCGGTCGAGAAGTTCGACTATCGCCTGGGCTACAAGTTCTCGACGTATGCCACCTGGTGGATTCGCCAAGCCGTCACGCGTGCCATCGCCGACCAGGCGCGCACCATCCGGGTGCCGGTGCACGCGGTCGAGACCATCAACAAGCTGAATCGCGTCCAGCGTGAGCTGCTGCAGAAGAGCGGCCGGGAGCCGACCGTGCAGGAGATAGCCGCCGAGATGGGCATCAGCATGGGCAAGGTGCGCGAGATTCAGAAGGCCAATCTCGAGCCCGTGTCGCTCGAGACACCCGTGGGCGACGAGGACGAGTCGGAGTTGGGCGACTTTATCGAAGACGCCGATGCCGATCAGCCCATCGAAGTCGTCTTTCGCGAGATCAGGCGGGAGGAGCTATTCAGGGTGCTCGACAGCCTGCCGGCCCGCGACCGCAAAGTGCTCGAGTTGCGCTTCGGTTTGAAGGGTGAGCGCCCGCGTACGTTGGAGGAAGTCGGGGAGCGATTTGGGGTGACACGTGAGCGCATCCGTCAGGTGGAAGCCAAGACGCTCAACCGGCTAAAGAACTACCGTGACGCTCAAGCGCTACGCGACTTGGACAGCTAGACATAATGGTTCATATACTTTCACGAAACTACCCGTCAACACTCTTGACCAACCCCCTGCGTTTCGCTACTGTAGCCCGGCGTGCCCAGTGGGCACGTGTTTGTTAGAGTGGGGTGGGCCCGCAGACCGTGTCGCCCCAAAACTATGGAGGTCTTAGGTTTGGCTGAGGGGACTGTCAAGTGGTTTAGTCCCGAAAAGGGGTATGGGTTCATTGAGCAGCCGGAGGGTGAGGATCTCTTCGTGCACTTCAGTGAGATGCAGGTCGAGGGTTTTCGCACGCTTTCCGAAGGGCAGGCCGTTCGGTTTGACGTGGTTCAGGGACCTAAGGGCCTTCAGGCGGCGAACGTCGCGCCGATGTAGACTGCACGAAGAGGCATTTCTTCCCGTGAACGAGGCCCCGCGCGAGCGGGGCTTTTTGTTTGGCCTCGCGCGCGGCGATCGTGTTTTGGAGCCGCATCGTCATTGTTCAACAGCCTGCTAAAGTCTGGGTGCCGCGGGCCGATAAAAAGGGTGAGAGTTTCCCATTCAAAACTCTCCTTTCTCCTCTCGGGCGCCTGGCCAGGGCGCCCTTTTCTTGGTTGTGTCTGTCAAGTTGTGCGAAAGCTGGCCATGGTATGAAGCCTTCAGCTAGGAAGTCTTCTTACGCGGCCACCTCCTCCAGTTGCCGTAGCTGCTCTCGCTTGTGTTCGGTTAAGAGATCCATGTTGAGGTAGCGGTGCTCCTCGAGCCAGCTCTCGTGGGTCTCCACGGCGAGGGCGCGCACCAGGCGTAGACAGCTCTCGTGGTTGGGGAAGATGCGGACTACCCGAGTGCGGCGCTTGATCTCCTCGTTGAGGCGTTCGAGCATGTTGGTCACTCTTGAGATGCTTGTGATGGCCGCGGGGCAAGCGGTAGAAGGTGAGCGTCTCTGAGATGTTCTCCTCCACCCAGTCGCAGAGCTTGGGGTAGACGCTCTGCCAGCGAAGGAGCCAAGCCGAGAGGTCCCTTCTGGGCCTCGGTGAGATCCCGGCGGTCGTAGAGCCAACACAGTTCCTGCAGGCAGTCGTCGTTGGCCTTTCTCGGCATGTGGTCGAGGGCGTTTCGGAGGAGGTGGACGTAGCAGCGCTGCCAAGCGGCCTCGGGCAGGATCTCCACGACGCTTCTCCGCAGTCCCTGGTGGTGGTCGGAGACCACGAACTCGACGCCGCGAAGGCCGCGCTCTTTGAGGGCGAGAAGGAAATCCCGCCAGCTGGTCTGGCTCCCGCGGCCGGCGAGCTCGACCCCGAGGATCTGGAGGTAACCGTCCTGGTTGATGCCGATCGCCACCAAGACAGCCTGGCTTCGAATGACGCCGCCTTCTCTCACCCGTTCGTAGCGGGCATCGAGGATGAGGTAGGGGTAGGGTTCGTCGAGATGGCGGTGAGCGAACTCGTGGAGGCTCTCATCTAAGCCCTTGTTCACCGAATTGATGGCGGAAGCGGAGAAGTGGAGCCGAAGGCCGTCCTGAGCGTGGTCATGAGTTGCTGCACGTAGGCGCAGGAGACGTCTCCCGCCTCGGCGATCTCGAACCTGGCGAATACGTAGCCCTGTGGCCGCGAGGCCATCAGGATCAGGATGCGGAGAGAGTAACGACCCTTCGTTGATACTTCCAGCATGGTTGCGGGCTCCTCGGCGTCTTCAGCGGGATCGTCTGCGACGCTCGTTGTGTTGTGATGATGACCACATAGATTGATGTCATCAAGATAGTCAAGGTAATCGTCACAAGGTCGTTCCGACCCCCGGCGAGATCGTCCGAAGCGACGTCGATACGGGCATGAGGGCTATCCGGCGCCCAGCTGGCGGAATCCTCTCTCCACCGCGAGAAGTGTGGCCTCGACCTCGCTCTCACCGTGGGCGGCACTCGCGAACGCAACCTCGAACTGACTGGGCGCGAAGTAGACGCCCTGTTCCAGCATGAGATGAAAGAACTTCGCGTACCGCTCGGTGTCGGCGTGAAGTTTGGCCGAAGACGCGTCCACGATCTCGGTGCTC
>JAKAHF010000091.1 GCA_021815245.1 Actinomycetes bacterium | reverse complement strand
TGCGGCGGTCCTCGGCCGGGTGCACATCCTACGGACGCGCATCGTCCACGCGATGGCTTGGCCGTTGCCTGACCAACTGCCCGATGTGATGGCTCCCTGGAGTCAGGCCGATCGCGACCGCTTCTCTGCCACGTTCGACGAGAAGGCGGCCGAGGTTCGCCGCTCGCTCGAATCAAGCGGCCTCTGGTCACAGACCACGCCCGAGGAGCGGGCGTTCTTCGCGGCCCATGTGACCGAGCGCACGCAGCAGCAGATCATCGATTCCTCGTGGTCCGTTGAGTCTCTCGCCTGTTTGCTCTGGGCTCTGGGGCTGTTGCCCAAGCTTCTCACGTACGACACGGAACACGACCCGGACGCGGTGGTGCCTCTTGTGCCACCAGCGGGCACGGCAGTCTCTCTGCGCCCCCCAGCCGAACTCGAGCATGCGCGCTCGGTTGCCGAACTATGGCATTGGCGCAGCCGTACTCGTCAGCTAATCGAGTTGGGGCGTGCGCCGGCGCTCCCCGACCATCGATCGTTTGACGACATCGTGCGCAACGCGGCCAAGGTCGCCCACGAGCGGAATGACATCGGTCAGCCCGTCGACGGTGACTTTCCCGCCTGTGGCAGGGCCTACCGCGATCTTTCCCCAGCCGAGTACGCTCACATCACCTCGATTGCCTCCGAGCGCCACAGGGCCCTCAACTGGATTTGCGGCCTCGCGCCGAAGAACCAATGGCATCTAACCCCGACCGATACGTAGGGAACGTGGTGGACCCGTCTAACACGCCGGTGCAGCAGACCAGCTACGCTGGCGGCTGACCGGCTAGAACGTTAGGCGAACATGAACTTCTACCTGAGTGATTCTAGTGTCCCCGAACTGGCCGGCCTTACGGCAGCCCAGCGTGGTTTCGTGCGCCGGGGTGCCCTCGCCCAGTTGCGCAAGGCGGCGCCTTCCGCTCGCCTGCTATGTGCATTGCCCGCCGGGATAGGGGCGGGTCTTGGCTTCGCGCTCGGACTCTTTCTCGCGGATTTGGTTGCCACCTACTTCTGGTCCCTCGTAATTGGGGTCGTATGCGCCGCAGTCGGAGCTGGACTCGGGGCGGTCGTGGCAGGGCACTGTCTCACGAAGCGACTGAGGCCTCATTTTGCTCGATTCATTGACGAGCATAGGGACGAGGTTGCGAATGTCGCGTGACTTCAAGTCTGAATCGCAACACCTGCTGAGATTGGGACGTTAGCGCCACAGCGTCGCGTTGACCGATGCCTACCCCAGGGCTATACTTGGGCTATCCAAACAAGGGGTAGCATATGATCACGAAGGTTCAGAAGTGGGGCAACAGCCAAGGCCTGCGGCTGAGCAAGGAACTCCTGGCTGATGTTCACGTGGAAGTTGGCGATTCGGTCCACGTAACCGTCCAGGAAGGTTCGATTGTCATCACGCCTGCCCATCGCGTACGGGGTGGGCGCAGCTTGGAGGAGCTCGTGGCGCGCGTGCCCAAGGACTACAGGCCGGGTGAGCTCGAGTGGGGTCCTCCCGCGGGTCGCGAGGTCTGGTAGTTGGCGGCCTACGTTCCCCGGAGGGGCGAATTCATTGCTGTGGATTTCGACCCGCAGTCGGGGCACGAGCAGAAAGGCTGGCGTCCAGCGCTCGTCATCAGCAATGATCTGTTCAACAAGTCGACGGGGCTCTGCATTGTTTGCCCTGTCACGAACACCCGCCACGACTACCCCTTTCACGTAGAGATCCCGGAGGGCTCTGGGGTGACGGGTGTGGTGATGGTGGAACAGGTCAAGTCGCTCGACTTCCATGCTCGAGGTGTCAAGCGGATCGGTCCGGCTCCTGAGCCGGTGCTCGAAGAAGTGCTGTCGATTCTGGACGCATGCGTGTACTGAATGCTGGTCGCTAACACGCCGGTGCAGCCGACCCGCTTCGCCGGCGACTGACCGGCTGGAACGTTGGACGTACCGAGAGGGACGCTTGTGAACAGACCGTGGCGCGTCGCAGTGGTTTTCGGAATCGTAGCGTGCATCGCGCAAGCGGTAGCATGCGGCGGAAGTGAGTCGGGATCTTCGGCAACACCCCCCCTCGTCTCGTCAACCGAGGCTACGTCTGCCGCCCAGTCGACAGAGTTGGGCAACGAGGTATCAGGCGCAAGTGCGACAAGTGCGGGGTCAGCGAAGATTCGCAAGCAGGTCTATGAACTCACACCGGCAGATCTCGAGCGGTACCCAGTGTGGGAGTTCGCCCTGGACGAGGAAGGCGAGGAAGGCCAAGACGAGGCGACGGTGAGACCATGGACAGCTGACGGCCCGCTCGACCCGGATGCCGGCATGTTCGTCGTGCGGGCGACCTTCGTGTTGGCAGACGGCAGTCAACTGGTAGGCTTTGTCACCCCGCCGTTTCGGGGCGATTCCTCCCTTGGAACGCTGCAACCCTCTGTCGTCACCGACGCTGGGCAGGTGTCGTTCTGGTATGGCGCGATGGGAGTGTCTCAAGAGATCGTCGCCGACTCGTACGCCATTCTGGACCGCTCGGCATCCGACGTCTTCCCGCTGCGGTTCTCGTCTGACCCGCCTCTCCTCGGCGGGCCGGTGACTGGCCAGGTGACAGGCTTCCAGTACTACCGGTCAGTCTCAGACAACACCGTGGTGGAAGTGCGGTAGAAGGGTGACACCTCACCGCTACTCCTTCCAACTACTCGCGGTGCCGATAGGCGAGCCGACGTCCAACAGTCGCCTGCAGCCGACTTGGCGACGTTGCCCACTGCATGGCGTACCATGGGCAACGGGCGCGGCTGACGCGCTAGACGTTGGATGGAATCAAGGATGAGTCGTGGCCAATTCGGAATCAGTCACAGCGATGTGGTCGGCACTGGCAAGTGCACGTCCTGATCTCACCACTGAAGGAACCGTGTACTCTGCGTGGCACTTCTGCGACAACGAGTCCGACGCCAACGAACTCGCGGATCTCGTGCTGGCCGGAACGAAACGCGCCACCGCGGGTCTGCTCTGGTCCTACGAGGCGGAAGGCGAGCCGCTCCCGGCAGTTGGAGACCTCAGCATCGTCACGGACTGGGAAGGTCAGGCGCGCTGCGTGATCCGCACCACCTCCGTCGAGGTCATCCCGTTCGAAGCGGTGAGTCCGGAGTTCGCGGCCATCGAAGGAGAGGGCGACGGCTCTCTCAGCTACTGGCGCGAGGCGCATGAGGCCGCCTTCACTCGCGAACTGGCCGGCGCCAACCGGACGTTTGAACCATCGATGCCAGTAGTGTGCGAGTGCTTCGAGGTCGTGCTCGGCGACTCGTCTTCGGATAGCTGAAGCGTATACGCCACCGCGATCCATCCAACCCGCGCTTCCGACGGACGCGGCGCCTCGCGTGCTACGCTCGGCCCGATAGTTGCACTGTGACGCGGCGCAGCTGAAGCCAAGAAGAACGCGACTTCATGAGGGCGGTGGTCGCGGGTCTGGCTGATATCGAGGCTGGGCGGGTCATGCCCCTTGACGAGGTCGTCCGCTCGCTTGGTCTCGAATGAACCAACCCCGATGTCAGATCGGCTTCGCCCGATCGGCGCGTGGCGATATTCTCGACTGGTACGCGTCTCAAGAAGTCCCGCAGGTTGGCACGCGCATGGTGCTAGAGATCGTGGAACGCGTGAGACAGTTAGCCATGGTCCCCGACAGCGGCCGGGTCGTACCGGAGTTTGAGACGCCGTGGCTTCGCGAGCTCGAGCATCCGCCGTTTCGCATCGTCTATCGGCGGGATGAGGCCGTTGTCACGGTCGTGCGCGTATGGCGTAGCGCGCGGCCGCTGAACTGCGACGTTAGGCGAACAAAGGGAGGTGCTGTGCGTAAGCCTTTCCGACCGTTGGGAAATACCCCGGCGGAGCACCTCGCGAGTTTCGGGAAGAGGCCGAAGCTTGTGCCTACTTCGTGAAGCAATACGCCGAATCGTTGGGCGTCCTGGAGGGATCAGGCTTGGTCACATCGTCGGAATCTGTCGCAGAACACCGTTCATCACGTGTACGAGGATTGCTCGCATCGCTGGCTGCCGTTCCGGCGCTAGTCGTCGGAGGTTTCGTGATGAGCCGAAGCGGTGTTGGATACGGGCTCTGGCTTCAGAATGTCGTTGTCGGAGCGGTTCTGACCGTAGTCTGCCTGCAGCCGACCGCCTGCTTCGTCCTCTGCCAGGAGTACCATGGCCAGCGGGCGCGGCCGACGCGCTTGAACGTTCGACGGATGGAGTTGGAGGAGGCCACATGCATCGCGAGGACACGCAGCCACCCGCAGCCATCGAGCGCTGGGGATGGCGCTTCCACCACCTGGGCATCCCAACCGATCGCGTGATCCCGGGCGAGGTCGAGGTCCCTGGATATGGCATGTTCGTCTCGGGATTCGAATCGAGCGCCTACGGCGTGCAGTGGATGCGCTTCGCCTCGGACAGTCCCGTGCACGACCTGGTGAAGTCCATGCCGCATCTCGCCTTCGAGGTCGACGACCTGGAAGCCGCCCTCATCGACAAGCGGGTGATCACCGCTCCCAACTCGCCCTCGGCCGGCGTGCGCGTCGCGATGATCGTCGACGACGGCTGTCCCATCGAGTTGATGCAGTTCTCCAAGGTCGAGTGACGGAGGCACCCCCTCGGATCGGGGTCGGTGCGGCCGCGAGTCACCGTGGAACAGGCGCGTGCGGTCAACTCCGGGCGTTGTCCATGGCCAACGGGCACGAACGACTTCGCCGCCGTGTCTGCCGTTCTGAAGGTGCAGGCCGCGGGAGGCCTCACGCGCCGCCCGCGGCCCCGCGATTGTCAGCACGCCCTCTACGCGACCGGAGCCTCCGATTTCTTGTGCAGATAGACGAACCAGTACACGGCGCCCACGAGCAGCGTGCCGCCGATGACATTGCCGATCGTCACGGGAATCAGGTTGTTTGTGAAGAGATTCCCCCAGGTGAGGTCGGGGTAGTCGGCCGCCGACTTGCCGATCTCGGTCCAGAACGACTCCGGCGCGACGGCCTTCACGAAGAGCCCCAGAGGGATGAAGTACATGTTGGCCACGCAGTGCTCGAAGCCCGCCGCCACGAAAGCGGTGACCGGAGGGATGATGGCAAGGATCTTGTCGGTGGTGCTTCGCGCACTGAAGGTAAGCCAAACGGCGAGACAGACGAGGGCGTTGCACATGACGCCCAGCACGAGCGCATGATCCCATCCGAGACCGGCCTTCGCTTGGGCCGTCGATAGGATCGCCGCTCCCACCGCGCCGTGGCTGAACGTGTATTGCCCCGTCGCCAGCATGAGACCCGCGGTCGCGATCGCACCGATAAAGTTGCCGAGCCAGACGGTCCCCCAGTTGCCCAGCAGGCGCTTCGTGCTGACCTTGCGACCCGCCCACGCCATCACGATGAGGTTGTTGCCGGTGAAGAGCTCGGCTCCCGCCACGACGACCAGGATCAGGCCGAGGCTGAAAGCAACGCCCGAGATCAGCTTCACGATGCCGTAGGGCATACCGGCGAGAAAGGCAACCTGGCCGTCGAGGCCTGTCACGGTCGAGCTACCGGCAGTGACCGTGGTAGCGAACATCGCACCAAGCGCGATGAAAGCCCCGGCGAGTATGGCGAGGGCAAGCATATGCGGAAAGTCCAGGTGGGCCTTCTTGATGCCGCCCTGTTCAGCGCGAGCGGCCATTTCCGCGGGAAGCAAGGCGTCGATGCGGAAGTCCATGACGTACCGTCTCCTGTCTGGGGGACACTGACAATGACTAATTATATAGTTATATAGCTAAATGCGATAGAGGGTACGGAAGATCTTTCCGCGGCGGTAGAGAGATCGCGAGAAGGGAGCCTCCGCAAAGAGGCGCCGAACGAGACGAGGCCGGCCGAGGCGAAGCGAGGCCAGGAAAGCGAGGCCAGGAAAGCGAGGCAAGGCGAAGCGAGCCGAGCGACTAGGACCAGGTTACCGGCGGCGGTGCGGCACCCCGCCAGGTCGCGCCTGAAGTGAGTGGCCCCTGTCTGGCGCAATGGCGTGCGCTCGCCCCGGAGCGGTCGTTAGCGGAGCGATCGCAGGCGGAGGGACGAGCGTACGCCAGTGCGCCCTATCTAGTAGGAGCCGAACTCCCTCGTAGCCGCGATCCAGGCTTTGACATGCTCGGGGTTCGTGCCCGCCATCTCGCCGACGGCGGTAGACATCATGTAGCCCCCGCCCTTGCCGACCACTTCGCACAGCCTCTTGGTGAGGCTCCGGATGTCTTCGACCGGCCCGGCCTTGAGAAGCGAGTTGGGCATGCCGCCGACGATGCACATGGTGTCTCCGAGCACTTCCTTGACCCTGAAGATATCGCTCGACTGGAACATCCCCACGGTCTTGCCCTTCGGCAGTTCGGCCAAGTACTCGAGGCGCTGATCCCAGCATCCCTCGTAGAAGACCACGGGCGTGATGCCGTTCTCGACCAGGCTGACGAGCACGTGCTTGAGCTGCTTCCAGTACAAGGTCTCGAACTGCTTGAGCGACATGAAGCCATCGGAGCCGCGGTGCAACGGCAGGAACGCGCGATCCAGCCCGATGGCCTTGGCCAGGTTGATCGAGTACTCGAGTTCGACCCGGCCGATCTTCTCCTCGGCTTCGAGAAGCTTGTCAGGCTGCCGCATGAGGTCGAGCATGATGCCGCGCATGCCTCGGAGCGCGTCGGACATCATGTCGAACGGGGCCGTGAGTATCACCCCGCGCAAGAACGGGTCGGGCCAGCCGAGCTCGGCCATGCGTGCTTGGTTCTTGATCATGCGCTCGACGCCGTCGGCCACAGCTTCGGCGGCGCGGGCGAACGCCCTGAAGGAGTCGGCCAGCGGACCCGCGGCGAGACCCCCGAGGTTGGCGAGGAAGATGCTCCCCGATACGAAGAGGCTGAGCGGAGGCAGCGTGGCGAAGGGCTCGAGTGCTGAGAATGCCCTGGGCAGGTAGGTGCGGATGACCCAGTCGGTGGGATCGTCGAGGAACGCGTCGTACTCGTCGGCCTTCATGAACTCGCTCTCGACGAACTGGTATGGCATGTCGGGGCTGACACCATGACCCGGCCATGCGGTCATGCGGTCGCCCAAGATGAGATGCGGCGCCGGGTCGGCCGGGATAGGGCCGCCGATGGAATCGGGTTCGAACTCCTGAGCGGTCATCTCGAGCAGGCGCTGGGCGAGATCGGGGTCCTCGAGCAGCTGCTGGCACGTCACGCCACCTACGTCGGCCAGCATGTAGCCGGCCGACATGATGAGCGGCACCCTGTCGGGCTGTCTGAGCTGCATGGCATCGCGGATGCGCTGCGCCCTCTCCTCTCCGAGAATGCCGGGCGTCTTGGCCGAGTCAGTCGAGACAGCGGTCATGTTTTCGCGCTCCTTCTGGCCCCCGGGTCACCACCGGGATGCCTCAGTGGTTCGGTACTTCGCTCACGGAACAGCTTACCGAACTGCATTCTGCATAGCGAGAAGCGAAGGGGCGGCAGGGCGCACGCATGTGTGC
>JAKAHF010000090.1 GCA_021815245.1 Actinomycetes bacterium | reverse complement strand
CGTGTCGGACATGCCTGGCACAACGCGGGACACGGTGGAGGAACTCGTCGAGATCGGGGGCATGCCCATTCATTTGGTCGATACGGCGGGACTACGCCACGACGGAGACGTTGTCGAGCAACTCGGCGTGGCGCGGTCGGTGAAGGAGTTGGAACAGGCGGACGTGGTTCTAGCCGTGGTCGATCTCTCGGAGCCGGCTGACGACGTGGAGGAGAGTTTGCTGCGAAGTGTTGATGCAAGGCGAACGATTGTGGTGGGTAACAAGTGTGATCTTCTGCGGGATGCTCGGGAGGGAGTGGCGCGCCTGGATGGAGTGGCTAGGCGGGTCGTTGGAAGCGCCGCTGGGAGTACGATCGTAGAAGCCCGGGTCTGCAGGGTCTCGGCAAAGACCGGGCAGGGGTTGGACGAGCTGCGCACGCTTCTCGAGAGTGTCGCGACCGGAGGAGAGGGACTCGGGCTCGAGGAGCCGGTCCTGGCTGCGGAGCGACATCGCTTGCTAGTGAACGAGGCGCTGGCGAGCGCGCGGGCGGCTCGTGCCGGCGCCGGGCGCGGCCGCCTGGAAGAGCTGGTGTGCGAGGACCTCCGGGAGGCCACAAGAGCGATTGGGAGCATCACGGGGGAGGAGCTCACGCCCGACCTGCTCGATGAGATATTCAGCCGTTTCTGCATCGGCAAGTGAGGGCGATGTAGGTGACGGTGTGGTTGGACGATGACCGAGTCGAACAGTAGGGGCAGCGCTCTGAGGTCGCAACGCCCGCACGTAATTGTGATAGGGGCGGGTGTGTCTGGGTGCGCGTGTGCGGCGGCCTTGGCGTCGTACGGCGTGGGGGTGACGGTCGTGGGCGGCGCTCTCGACAGGGCGGGCCTGCCGAGTGTCGGTCCGGTGGTGTGCGAGGGGCGGGGATGTGTCTCGGCAGTCGCGAACCTGCTGTTCGGGATGCCTCCTACCCTGCGGGAAGCCTGGGTGGGGGCTTGCTTTGTGCCTGAAGAGGGTCCCGAGTGCGTGGTGGTCGACCGAAGGCGACTGAGCGTGGAAGTGAAAAGGACCCTGGAGAGAATGAAAGGCCTGGAGTTTCGGCAGGGGTTTGTGGTTGGCGTGGAGAGAGGGGACGCCGAGGAGAAGGGTCGGGGCGAGGTCCAGGGACGACCCCCCCAGGAGGCGGAGGGCGCGAGACGCGCGTGGGTGGTAGAGACAGCCTTCGGAGAGGTATGGATGGCGGACGTCGTGGTTGTTGCGATGGGTCTGAATCTGGGTGCTAGTGTCACGGGCGGGGACTCTCGTGAAGGTGTTGGGGTCGTGGCGGACTGGGGGAGCGGGGACCTGGTGCGGGGGTTGTCTAGTGCCGGGGTGCAATGGGTGGAGGTCTGCGAACGCGTTGGCGTGAGCTACGCAGGTGTGGGCGCGCAGGGAGTGCAGGGGCGTGCAATGGGATCGGTGGGGGGCGGGCTCATGCCTGGCTCGCGCGAAGAGTCTTGGGTGCGAGGGCTACCATTCGCGGAGGCCATCGGGCCGGCTGACGCGAGACGGTTGAAAGAGCTGCGCGAGGGCGCGATGTCTGGCGGTGCGGAGGGAAGTGTGTGGGATCGGGAGTTCCCGGTGTCGCCGTATTGGTCGGCGGAGTTGCCGACGCCGCTATTCGAGTGGGCGGAGGGCGGACGGCCGAGCGTGGAGGAGGGGATGTGGGCCTCGTACCCTGACGGTTTGGTTACGGGACAGAGATATGTACGGCTTCGAGCGGGCGCGGAATCGGGCGTTGCGGCGGGCCCGGAGAACGCAATGGGGGCTACGGTGAGGGCGTTGGCGGCGGCGAATCTGGACGGCAGGGGATGTGTGAAGTTGCCCGGCGGATGGGTGGGCACCCTGTGGTTTGCGGGCCGAGCGGGCGGGGCCCGTGACTACATGGAGAGTGTGCGCTCCGGCTTGCGTGTGGGAGAGGCGATTGCTGGAAGCGGAGTGGGAGCCGGGGTATGTGGGACACTACCGGCGCGGGAAGAAGGGTCGGGCGGTCGGCCGTGAGAGTGGCGGCCGGCAAGGAGGCGAGTGCGACGGCGTACGATGTGGTGGTCGTCGGAGGGGGACACGCTGGCTGTGAAGCGGCGCTTGCGTCGGCTCGAATGGGGCGTAGGACCGCTCTTGTGACCCTGCATGTCGACAATATTGCGTTGATGCCCTGCAATCCGGCGGTTGGCGGGGTAGGCAAGGGGCAATTGACGCGAGAGGTGGATGCTCTCGGAGGAGAACAGGGCCGGAACACTGACCGGGCGTTCGTACAGATGAAGCTGCTGAACACATCGAAGGGCCCGGCGGTGAGAGCGCTGAGGGCTCAGGCCGACAAGCGTCTGTACGAGGACTGGATGAAGGTGGTTGTTAGCCGCACCCCGCTGTTGGACATCGTGGAGGGTGAGGCCGCGGCGCTCGATGTTTCACGTGAAACAATCCAGGGGCTGAAGCTTGCCGATGGACGCCGGCTACCCTGCCGTGCCGTGGTAATAGCGACGGGCACCTTCCTGCGAGGGAAGGTGGTCGTTGGCAACAAGACCTATCCAGCTGGGCGAGTGGGAGAACTGCCAGCCCGGCTCCTGTCGGGGAGCCTGCTCGAAAACGGGCTTGAACTAGCCCGCTTCCAGTCGGCCACACCCCCCCGGATCGACGGATCGACCATAGATCCGTCAAAGATGGTCGTGCAAAACGGCGACGAAGAAGCTTTGGCCTTCTCGCACTGGGCGACACCAACGCGGCGTCGCCAGTTGCCCTGCTACCTAACTCACACCACCCCTGAGACCCATGAGGTGGTCGCGAACCACCTGCATCTCAGTCCGCTGAAGAGTGGCTCAGTCAGTGGGAAGGGACCGAGATACTGCCCATCGATCGATCGGAAGTTGATCAACTTTCCAGAAAGGTCTCACCATCCTGTGTTCGTCGAGCCGGAGGGCGTTACCACCACGGAGATGTATCTCCAGGGCCTGACGACCAGTCTGCCTGTATTTGTGCAAGAGATGATCATCCACGCGACCCCGGGACTCGAAAACGCCCGGCTGGTCAGGCCCGGCTACGCGGTGGAATACGATTACATCCCGCCCGAGCAGCTATCTCTGGCGCTTCAGAGCAAGCGTCTCGCCGGACTCTTCAGTGCCGGGCAGATCAACGGCACCTCAGGATACGAGGAGGCTGCCGCTCAAGGACTGATGGCCGGCATCAACGCCGCGCTCTACGCGCGTGACGAACCGCCGTTCATCCTCGGAAGGCACGAAGCCTACATCGGGGTGCTCATCGACGATCTTGTGACGAAGGGCGTCGATGAGCCCTATCGCATGTTCACCTCCCGCGCCGAGTACCGGCTCTTGTTGCGGCACGACAATGCGGCGGAGCGACTCAGTCACCTGGGGCATCGACTGGGCCTGATAAGCGCCGAGCAGCTCGAATCAGTCCAAGCGCGGCAGCGGATGATCGCGGAGTATAGCGCCCTGCTCGATTCGCTCCAGGTGAGGTCGAGTAGGGCGAGCGACGCCGTGCTCGAGGGTCTCGGTACCTCGCCACTGGAGCAGTCGCAAAGCGCCTCACGCGTGCTCCGTAGGCCGGAAGTCTCCTACCGTGATCTCGTGCGCATGTTCCCCGAGGGCGAAGGGGAGCGGCTTCTGGCCGCTCCGGAGGGAGTGATCGAGCGACTCGAGATAGAAGCCAAGTACGAGGGGTACCTGAGGCGGCAGAACGACGAAATCAGGCGCCATCGTGCCACGGAGACGATGGCCATCCCTGACGAACTCGACTACTCGTGCCTTCAAGGCCTTACTTACGAGGCGAAAGACAAGCTTGGACGAACGCGCCCCGCGACCGTCGGACAGGCTTCGCGAATACCCGGTGTGTCTCCTGCCGATATCTCCATCCTGCTAGTACACGTGCACAGGGCAGCCAGGGAGCGTTCGGCACGGTGAAGCTGACCCATGACGCCGAATACCGCCGCCGCGGCTTGGCAGATGAACGCTTGGCGAACCTAGAACGGCTCGGCGACTTGATTCTCGGAGCCGGATTCAACATCACCTCCGTACAGGTCCCGATCGAGATCGAGCGGCAGCATTTCCTTGATTCGCTGTCCCTACTCGATATTGAGGAGGTTCGGCAGGCTTCGACTATCGTGGACATCGGCTCGGGAGGCGGGCTCCCCGCCCTGGTGCTGGCGTTGGCGCTGCCGACCTGTCAGGTCACCGCCCTGGAGTCGCAGCGCAAGAAGTGCGCGTATGTCGAGCAGACTGCGGGCACGATGCGACTCCAGAACATGACCGTCGTGTGTGCGCGGGCCGAGGACTACGGACGGGGGGGCGGTCGTGGGCAACATGACGTGGCGGTCTCGCGAGCAGTCGCCTCGCTTCCCGTGGTGGCGGAATACTCGGTGCCCCTCCTCAAGCAGGGAGGGACGATGATCGCGATGAAGGGGCTGATCTCAGACCAAGAGCGTATTGAGGCTACCACCGCGCTCGGTATACTGGGTGCCGACGGACTCGACGCGGTCCGGCTGGAGCCGTTCGAGGGGGCGGCGAACCGCTGGGCCTTCGTGGCTCACAAGGTCCGTCCCACGCCAAGAGAGTATCCCCGGCGCCCGGGGACTCCCGTCAAGCGACCGCTCGGCGCGGCCTAGCGCCTGCCGGCACCGACTAAGAAAGGGCATTGCACTGATCTACGCAATCGCAAATCAGAAGGGCGGGGTAGGCAAGACCACGACCGCCGTCAACTTAGCGGCCAACCTCGCCCAGTCCGGCGAGAAGGTGCTGTTGGTCGACATGGACGCGCAAGCGAACGCGTCTCATGGTCTGGGAGTCAGAGTCAAGACCGGCGAGGCCAGCATCCTGGAAGTCCTGTTGGGCGAGAAAGACATCGCGTCGATCGTCCGATCTACGCCGGTCGCCAACCTCGACGTCGCTCCGGCGTCACCGGACATGGCCGGTGCCAGCGTGCTGCTTCCGAAGCTGGAGCGTCGGGAATACCGGCTCAGGGACGCACTGAGAGGCCCTGGCAAGGCAAGTGAGCAGTATTCGTACGTCTTCATCGACTGTCCTCCGTCGCTCGGGTTGCTGACCGTCAACGCCCTCGTTGCCGCCGAGAAGGTCATCATCCCCGTCCAGGCCGAGTACTATGCCCTCGAGGGTCTCGCCCAGTTGGTGTCTACCATCTCGGCAGTACGCGAGCGGCTCAATATCGAGTTGAAGATCGCCGGCCTCGTTCTCACGATGGTCGACACGCGCACGACTCTTGCCCGGCAGGTTGAGGACGAGGTGTGCGCGCCCCTCCCCGAACTGGGTTTCAAGACGGTCGTGCCGCGCAACGTGCCTCTTGCCGAGGCTCCAAGCCACGGCATACCTGTGTCTATGCTCGACCCTCAATGCGCAGGGTCGGACGCCTACTTCGATCTCGCTCTGGAGGTTGTCGACCATGGCTAGGAAGACAGGTCTCGGCCGCGGACTCGCCGCCCTGCTAGGCGATGGAGAGGCAGACCAGACTACTGCCGAGGCGCCAAATGCCGGCTCGCCGCCCGGACCCGAGGACGCCCAAGGTGACACCGCCACGCCCGCGGCGGGTGTGATCGAGATCCCCGTCGGACTGGTGCGGCGCAATCCCCGCCAGCCCCGTCGCGCTTTTGACCCTGAAGCCCTCGACGAACTGGCCTCGTCTATCTCGGCAGTGGGCGTGGTCCAGCCCATCATCGTGCGCGAGACGGGCGAGGGGTACGAGATAATCGCGGGGGAGCGGCGGTGGAGGGCCGCACAGCTGGCCGGCTTCACCGTAGTTCCCGCGATCATTCGCAAGGCTTCCGACGTCGAAAGCCTCGAGCTGGCGTTGATCGAGAATGTCGTGCGGCAGCAACTCAATCCGGTCGACGAGGCGTATGCTCTCAAGGTGCTTCTCGACGATCTCGGTGTCACGCAGGAGAGTCTCGCCGCACGCGTGGGCAAGAGCCGATCGGCGATCGCGAACAAGATCCGTCTTCTCGACCTACCCGGGCCGGTGCAAGAAATGCTTGCCGACGGGTCGATCTCTGAAGGACACGGTCGCGCGCTGCTAGGCTTGCCGGAGCGGGGCAGACAGCTTCAGTTGGCCCGCAAGGTCGTCGACAAGGGACTATCGGTCCGACAGGTGGAAGATGAAGTGAGAAACACCGCCGAATCAGGACCCAAACAGAAGGTAGTGGCGGTCAACCCCTCGTCGCTCGATCGAGAGACTCTCGACGAGATAAGCGATGCTGTGTATGGCCTGCTGGGAGTCGCTCCCAGGGTGAAGGAGAGGGGCAAGGGCGGCGTGATAGAGGTGCCGTTCAAAGACCACTCACAACTGAGGCAGATCATCGGCCGGCTCCTCGGAGACTCCTAGCGCGACGCGCTCGCGCGTCGTTGGTATGATGACCTCATGGGATATGCGGCGACAGTCACACACGAACCGACTTCCGGCACTTGGGCCGTCAGTGTCAGAGTGACCCTGACCAGGGCCGAGAGCACCGACCTCTTTCTCTCGGGCGACTCAATGGTTTCCTGGCCGACTGAAGGCATTGCGACCTCGAACTCTGCCGACCCTCGGCTCGAGCGAAGCGGCATGTTCGTCAGCGAGATGGCCTCGCGTCCGACGGGACTTTGCATCCGCTACGGCAGCCAAGACGAGGCAGAGCGGGCCGCCAAGCTGTTCCGTATTCAGTTCGCGCAGATCGGCATACAAGAGGAGACCTGAGTGGCTGCAGCAGCCGCATCACACGGAGCCGACCCGCTCAAAGACGCGCTTGCCGACTACATGAACATCCCGGGCATGAAGGCGGCCCTACTGGTGTCGGATCAAGGCCTCATGATCAGCGGGGTCGCTGTGCCCGGCGTCGATATCGACAGCATCGCGGCACTTGCGATCGACACGGTGTCGACCGTTCAGCGGTTCGGCCTCCAGGTGCAAGCAGGCTTTCTCGACACGATGCGCATCGAATTCGACAAGCTGACCGTCGTCCTCGCCCCATTCGCGCCCGATGTCATGTTGGCGCTAGTTGCGACAGCAGGGAGCCTCGGAGCACTTTCCGGCAATCTCGCATCGCTGGGCAAGTAGCCGGACGACGCCCCACCTGCCGACGTGCCGGCCCGAGCATCGGGACCGGGAGCGTGCGGTCATCGACAACGCTCGAGAGGCGACCCTAGGAGCCGGCCTTTCGTCTGCCCGCCAGCTGCCCACAGGCGCCTTGTACGGCCCCCCCCTTGCTGCGTCTGACGACGACCTCGATGCGACTTGAAGCCAACACCTCACGAAAGGCGGCAACCGAGGCAGCGGCCGGTGCGCGGAGCGGCACGGTTCTGGCTCTCGTTTCGGTGTGGTCCGCGGACCGTTGTCCCTGACCGCGTCGGCCGGGATGCGAGGTCGGCGAGACCCTGACGCCCGGGAGCACCGGGTTCCAGGCTAGTAGGTTCACGGCGACCACATGCCCTCGTAGAAGTCGAACAAGCGCCCGCGCCTGCTCCGGCGAGTCGTTGATGCCTCCAAGAAGCAAG
>JAKAHF010000089.1 GCA_021815245.1 Actinomycetes bacterium | reverse complement strand
ACGACATCAAATGCCCCTGGGCTGGAGGCGGCTACCTGTGAGAGCGGCGTGTTGACCAGGCGGATACCGTCAGCAGTTGCCCCCGTCACCGCCTCCTCGTTGACTTCGAGGCCCAGGTAGTCGACCGACGGAGGGAGGAATTGGCTGAACGCGCCCTCGCCGCAGCCAATCTCCAAGAGACGAGCGTCCTCCGGAACAAACGCTCTTGCGAAGTGGTACTCGGGCTTATCATCGAGGTAGTACCACGCGTGCGTCTGCATTTGAGCATAGAATGCAGAGTCGCCGGGCTGGCACGGGCTGTAGAAGCGGAGATCGCAATCGCGGCATCTGCGTAGCGCAATGCTGTCGATGCCCTTGAGATACCGAGACACGTCGACTTGCAGCGCTCTCAAGCACAGGCGTTGGAGCGAGGTTGAGCTAAACTCGTCCAGCGCTTCAGTGCTCGGAGAGTGGCATGCGGGGCAGCGTGCCTCAGCGTCCGCAGCGCCTGGAACAGAGCGTGGGCCTAGGCCGAGGGGCCTGTGGGGGCGAAGGTTCATGGGAAATCGGCACCAATGGGTAGTCGTGAGTGTTCCTGGATGAGGATGATAGTACACGCGCCCCGCGCGGACCAGGGACGGGTCTTGGTGTGCTAGGAGAAGCGAGTGAACCATGCCCCAGGGGCTCCATGTCTGGAAGGGGATGGGCTGCCGTGCAGTCAGCATAGTGGCGGACGGTGGATGAGAGCGCCTTTGTCTGCGGCGGCGTGGATGGCTACCGCGGCATGATAGTAAGATTAGGAGGCGTCTGACCTGATGTGTATTGCGAGCCCGCGAGGGGGCACATAGATGTTTTCCGGAAGCACTTTGCTCGTCACTGGCGGCACTGGCACGTTCGGCAATGCAGTAGTGAATCGCCTACTCGCCACCGACATCGCCGAGATCCGCGTCTTCAGCCGCGACGAGAAGAAGCAGTTCGATATGCGGCTGGCGTATTCCGAGCCGAGGCTGAAGTTCTACATCGGTGACGTACGTGAGCCGGCCAGTCTCCGCGATGCGATGGTGGGGGTGGATTTCGTATTCAATGCGGCTGCACTGAAGCAAGTTCCGTCATGTGAGTTCTATCCCAAGGAAGCGTTGCTCACCAACGCTCTCGGTACGGATCACGTCATGAACGCGGCCATGAGCGCGGGCGTCAAACGGCTAACGGTCCTGTCCACCGACAAGGCCGCCTATCCCATCAATGCCATGGGCATATCCAAGGCCATGATGGAGAAGCTAGCCATCGCGAAGTCACGGGTTGCTTCGGCAGGCAACTTGGTCATCTGCGTGACTCGCTATGGCAATGTCATGGCCTCGCGCGGTTCGGTGATCCCTCTGTTCGTCGACCAGATCAAGGCCGGCAAGCCCCTGACCATAACCGATCCGACAATGACCCGGTTCATGATGACCATCGACGACGCTGTGGATCTGGTCTTCTATTCCTTCAAGGCGGGCAAGCCGGGCGATTTGTTTGTTCAAAAGGCCCCGGCGGCGACCATCGAGACGCTCGCGCTCGCGCTTCAGAAGCTCTACAACGTTGAGAGCCCGATTCGCGCGATCGGTACTCGTCATGGCGAGAAGAAGCACGAGACACTCTTGACTCGTGAAGAAATGGCTCGGTCAGAGGATATGGGTGACTACTTTCGGGTCCCCGCAGACAACCGTGATCTCAACTACGATCTTTACTTCGTCGAGGGCGAGCGGCAACCCGAAGAGGACTTCAACTCGAGCAACACTCGACGACTCGATGTCGACGGCATGGCGAAGTTGCTCCTCAAGTTGGACTTCATCCGAGAGGATCTCGGACTTTCACCGCTACCACTCGGCAACGTGATATAGCGCTGGTCTGCCAGGCGGCTACCCACCATGAACACTATCACTGTCACCGGCTCCGCCGGCTTCATCGGCAGCCATTTGATGGAGGCTCTGGGCCGACGCCCCGACACTGACGTCATCGGGCTTGACGTTGGTGCGACGGCCGCGGCTCTACGAGAGGCCCTCAATCGCTCCGACGCGGTGTTCCACATCGCAGGCGTCAATCGCCCCGAGCATCCGGCGGAGTATGACACTGCGAATTCCGGCTTCACCAAGTCCCTCTGCGCAACACTCGATGACTTGGGCAGGCGGCCCCTCGTGGTCTTCTCCAGCTCTACCCAGGCCGAGCTCGACAATGACTACGGCCGTAGCAAGAGGCGGGCCGAGGAGACGCTGCAAGCCTGGTCGGCACGCGCCACATCGCCCGTAGTCATATTCCGGCTGCCCAATGTTTTCGGGAAATGGGCGCGGCCCAACTACAACTCGGCAGTAGCAACGTTCTGCCACAATGCCGCCCATGGTCTACCACTGACTGTCAACGACCCACAGCGTGACATGCGCCTGGTCTACATCGACGAGGTGGTGCGACACATGCTTGCCTGCCTCGACAGACCTCCAACGGGTTGCGAGTTTCGGGAGGTCGATCCGGTCTTCGAGAAGAAGCTCGGCGCACTCGCCGAACTCATCGAGTCGTTTCCGGCTACCCGCCAGACCCTAGTGGTGCCCGACTTCGGGGATGGTCTGACCGTGCGTCTCTGGGCTACCTACCTCTCGCACCTAGATGGGTCGGACTTTGCCTATCACCTGCGTCAGTCGACGGACAATCGCGGTTGCTTGGCGGAGATGATCAAGTCCGCCGGTTTCGGTCAGATTTTCGTTTCGCGCACCCACCCAGGCATCACTCGTGGCAACCACTACCACCACACGAAGGTGGAGAAGTTCTTGGTTGTCGAGGGAGAGGCGGTGATCCGTTTCAGAGACATCCGGGGAAGCGCGGTCATCGAGCATCGAGTGAATGGATGTGACTTCAGGGTGGTCGACATCCCTCCAGGGTTCACGCACAGCATCGAGAACGTCGGCGCTGGGGAGTTGGTCACGCTCTTCTGGGCCGACGAGCTTTTCGACCCGGAAAGGCCCGACACGTATTTCCTCCCTGTGGTCGAAGACCCATCGAAGGGGGACAAGTGATGAAGGTCGCGACCATAGTCGGCACCCGGCCCGAGATCATCCGGCTCTCCCGGGTCATGACTGCGCTTGGGCGTCACACCGAACATACCCTGATCCACACTGGTCAGAACTACGACTACGAGCTCAACCAGGTCTTCTTCGACGACCTGGAGCTTCGGGCTCCCGACGTCTACCTCGAGGCGGCTGGGACGACCGCGGCAGAGACTATCGGCAATGTCATCGCACGGTCCGACGCCGCGCTGCGAGATCTCAAGCCCGACGCCGTGCTGATCCTTGGTGACACCAACAGCTGTCTCGCGGCATACGCGGCCAAGCGTCTGCGCATCCCCGTGTTCCATATGGAAGCGGGAAATCGGTGCTTCGACCAGCGCGTTCCGGAGGAGATCAACCGCCGCATCGTCGATCACATCTCCGACATCAACATGCCATACAGCAGCATCTCGCGCCAGTACCTGCTGGCCGAGGGGCTTCCGGCCGATCGGGTGATCAAGACCGGCAGCCCCATGTATGAGGTGCTCCACCACTATCTACCCAAGATCGAGGCGTCAAACGTGCTGGGGCGGCTGAATCTCGATCCATCGAGGTTCTTCCTCGTAAGTTGTCATCGCGAAGAGAACGTTGATTCTGATCGGCTTTGGCCCCGTCTGGTCGAGCTCTTGCGTAGCCTGGTGACTAACTACGGGCTGCCGGTGGTGATGTCTACACATCCGCGCACGCGCAAGCGCTTCGAAGCCGAAGGGATCGACCTGGGGGAGAAGGTCCGTCTGCTGAAGCCTCTTGCCTTCAGCGACTACGTCAAACTTGAACTGAATGCCCGCGCGACGCTTTCCGATTCGGGCACCATCACCGAAGAATCATCTGTCCTCGACTTCCCAGCTCTCAACATTCGCGAAGCTCATGAGCGCCCTGAGGGTATGGAAGAGGCTGCAGTCATGATGTCGGGCCTTGGCTGGGGCCGCGTCCATGAATGCCTTGCTGTGCTCGACGACCAGCAGCGTAGCGCCAATCGCCTTCTGCGACTCGTGAAGGACTACGACGCACCGGCAGTCTCAGACAAGGTGGTGCGAATCGTTCTCAGCTACACCGACTACGTTCGGCGGGTAGTCTGGCAAGAGCAGGACTAAACTCTGCGCCTGGGGTCCGACGTTCAGCCCTTCGAATCGCTCCCCTCGACTTTGGTGTGCACGGTATGCGGCTGCGGGTCATCCCCCAGCAGCAATGACCACGAAGTCGATCGTCAGCCCAAAAAATCGGTTCCTGACTATCCTGTAGTCACTGAAGCCTGCGGACGAAAGTCGCTGCCTCAACTCGGTCTCTGAGAGCAGCTGTATATGATCGCTGGTGGCCCAAGCTTTGCCGGTGCGCCGCAGATACCGATCGAAGAGTGCCGGAGGAAGGTAGTGCAGGATAGGCGTTCGCGTATGCACCTCCACCGGAAAAAGTCGATTGGGCGTGGTGACGAATGCTCTCTTCGAGACTCTCCTGATTTCGCTCAGGAACTGCACCTGACGCTCGCGTCCTCCCACATGCTCAAGCACTGCATTTGACCAACAGATGTCGAATTGCTTGTCATCGAAGGGAAACCGCAAGCCGTCATAGCGGACGGTCTCGACATCCGGGTACCTCAGCGCGAACTCATCGGGCTCCTCGATGCCCAATGCGGTGAGTCGCTCCGGATGTGGGTAGCGCTTCTCGATGTAATTGTCCACTGACGAGTACTCCCTGTTCGAGAAACCCACGTCCAAGACGAGTGTCTCCGGCGTTGGTTGCTGGGTAGCCAAGAAGAGCCGCCATTTTCGCTCTCGGTTCATCGCCGAGACTCTCTCTGCCAGGGAAGACACTCTCAGACTCCTTCGGGCTTGTTGATAGGAGCTAACGATACTTCAGCACGGATCGCCTTGTCGAACGCGGGCGCGAGCAACTGCCCAAGCTGGAGGAGGTGGCCCATGAAGACTTCACTCTGAAGACTCCGCACCGTGGCTGACTTTGCACAACTCGACAGACACAACCCTAGTTCCCTTGGACCTAGCGCATCAGAAACGCTGTCGAAGTTGGGCGGCACTGTAGCGCCTCCATGTGGCTTGACTCATTTGCCGCGCCGACGGTGCGGGTGATCGATAACCGAGGCTCCTGAACGTCGTACCCATCGGCAACGAGGACTATCCGCAGGTCAGGATGGGAGCTGAGGAAGTGGCCCGCGGCTTTCTCGGCGACCTGCGCAGCCCCACCCACGAGGGCGATCCGCAGACCCCTGCGTTCGGCCATCGCCATGAACATCGGCGCCAACGACGTGCCGTCGAAGCTCACTCGGTAGTAGGGGCGCTGTCCCAGCAGACGTTTGGCTACCACAACGCCGATGCCGTCGGCGGCCACGGCGTCGAAGCGCGACAACGCGGCCCTGTATTCGGCGTCGCGGCCATACACGTAGTACGCGTAGGGATTGGCGAAGGTGGCGTCCAGGGGCGCCCGGGCAGCCCGCATTGTTGAGTTCTTGGGCAGAGTACTGAGGGCCGACCAGTTCCAAGTCACGGTCATGGACCGTCCCATCGAGAGCGAGACCTGCAAGATCGTCGAGAATTCCTACCGGGCGACGATCCTCGCCTTTCTCGACGAGTGGAGCGTCTTCGCCGAGCGCAACGGCGTGGATCTCATCAAAGTCATCAACGCCATCAAGGTACGGCCGACGCACAGCAACATGATCTTCCCGGGACCGGGCATCGGCGGCTACTGCCTGCCCAAGGACGGCGGTCTCGGCTTCTGGGCCTACAAGCACATCCTGGGATACGAAGACGACATCTTCCGCATAACCACCGCGGCGATCGACATCAACGACACCCGCGCCTTGCACGTGGCCGAGTTGACCCGTGACGCGCTCCGCAACATGGGGCGCTACATCGCCGGAGCCGACATCCTGCTCTGCGGCGCGAGCTACCGCGAAGATGTCGGCGACACCCGCTACAGCGGTTCGGAGTTGGTGCTGCGCAAGCTGGCCGAGATGGGTGCCGAAGTCAGCGTGCACGACCCCTACGTGGAGCACTGGTACGAGATCGAGACACCCGACACCTACCCTGCCGCCGGCCACTCGTTGGCGCGGTTCTTCCGCAATCAACAGGACCTACCGGGGGTCGGCGTGCAGAAGGACTTGGCGGCCGCCCTTGAGGGCAAAGAAGCGGTCATTCTCGCGGTGCGCCACTCCCCCTACCTCGACCTTGACCCCGACCAGGTGGTCGAATGGGCGGGAGCGAAGCTGGCGGTGATCGACTGCTTCGGCATTCTCGACGACGCGAAGATCAGGCGCTACTTCGAACTGGGCTGCGAGGTGAAGGCCCTCGGGCGCGGGCACATTCAGCGCGTCAAGGAAGAGGTGCGCAAGCGACGAGGTCAGAGCGCCGGCCAGCATTGAGCTACGAAGAACTCGCGCGGCGGCCATCGGGGGCTGCTGCGGCGACCCAACGAAGACCCAAACCCGCACCCATGAGCCCGGTCGACGCGAAGACCACTAGGGCCACCGGCATGCCCGTGTACGGAAAGAACTCGTGCCGCCCGTCGTCCGAATCCAACAGGCGCTGCACCAAAGCATCGAGCTGGGGCGCATCGGCCCACATGTCGATCTCCTCATCGGTTAGATACGTCTCTAGCTCCGCTCGGGTGTAGGGCCCGTCGAGTCTGCCGTCGGGCAAGTAGTCGTTCAGTATGTCAAGGGGGTCGGCGGCGAACGCGACACCGCCGGACGACAGCCAGAGGCCCACGACAATCACCAGGAACGCGACGAGTCTTTTACAATCCCCCCTGTAGGTGACTGCTGGCGAGTCTCACCACCACTCTATCGCCCTGCAGATGACCGCGCCAAGATCCATCCAAAGGCCTAGCCAATGTGTGCCGTATCGCGGGCACAATCGGGATCGCGTCGGCGAGCCGCGCCGCTCATTGATAAACGAACATCGTGGATGCAGGGGGTAGAATGTACGCGAAGCCGCTAGGGCAGGAGCCGACAATGAAGTATCGCGTGCTCGTACAGCAGGACGAAGATGGCATGTTTGTGGCGGAGGTGCCGTCTCTGCCTGGCTGCATTTCCCAGGGCGAGACACGGGCAAAGGCAATCTCGAATGTCGAGGAGGCCGTCATCGCGTACCTTGAGAGCCTCGAGGCTCATGGCGAGCCCATCCCCCCATCGATATACGAGGAAGTCATTGAGGTAGCGATGTGACCATCCTCCCGCGCGTGTCTGGCCGGGAAGTGGTCAGCGCGCTGACGAGGATGGGCTACGAGAAGGACCGGCAGCGAGGCAGTCACATCGTGATGCGCCAGACTGAACCACCTCATCGACGACTCACGGTTCCCGACCACGACGAGATCGCCAAGGGCACGCTCCGTGCCATCCTGCGAGAAGCCGGTCTTAGCCTCGAGGAGTTCAGGGCGCTGCTCTGAGATCGATGCCCCCGCGACGCCCTCCGCAACATGGGCCGCTACATCGCCGGTGCCGACATCCTGCTCTGCGGCGCGAGCTACCGCGAAGACGTCGGCGACACCCGCTACAGCGGCTCAGAGCTGGTGGTGCGCAAGC
>JAKAHF010000088.1 GCA_021815245.1 Actinomycetes bacterium | reverse complement strand
AAGTCGCTCAAGTTGAACTTCTCCAACTGTGTGCACTGCAAGACCTGTGACGTGAAGGATCCGTTCGAGAACATCCAGTGGGTGCCGCCGGAAGGCGGGGGCGGTCCGAAGTACACGGTGGTCTAGTAGGCGAAGTACCAAAGGGTCCACTCGCGCAAGCCGTATTGAGAGGGGCAAGCGCGTAATGAACGCAAGCAATCGAAAGGAGCGCTACGATGCCCTACCCACAGGAAGTTGATGTTGTTGCTGCAATGAAGGCCGCGAAGACCGGCGAAGAGATTCTCGCCTCCTGGGCTCTCCAGCGCCCGGGCTACAAGGCCGGCGGCGGCGGCGATCCGAGCCTCGGCTTCTGGGTCGACAACAAGGTCGAGATGCTTCACACCTACGCGCAGAACCAGCTGACCCAGCTGCTCGACCGCGGTATCCTCGATCCCAAGACCCGTTACCTGCTCCTGGTTGGCCTCTACATGATGAACAACCACTGGGACGGTGTCCTCCCGCAGGCCTGTAACGCCAAGGCTGCCGGCGCGACCGACGCTGAGATCATGGAAGTCGCGTTCTGCGTGTGCTACTCGGTGGGCAAGGCCAAGATGCAGGAGAGCGGCGAGTGCCTCGACAAGGTGTTCAAGAACGACATGTTCAAGAGCATCCAGCCCAAGAAGTAAGTCCCCTTCCACATCGGAAGATCGAAGAAGCCCCGCAGTCGCGGGGCTTCTTCATTTTGGGCGCCGTTTGCCCCGCACGGTTTTGATAAGGGTTTCGCCCCTGCATCCCGATAACAGAATCGTGCGAACCAATCTGCGTCGACACCCATCGCTCTTGGCCTGCGTGACGGCGGTCGTGCTTCTCGCCTGCGCGAGTGCCATCTCCGCTTGTGGCGAGACGGACCCCGATCCGCGCACCACCGTCCGCATCGGAACGACCACGAGCGTCATCGCGACCACGTCGACCACAGTACGCGCGGTGGATCACTCCACCGAGTCGTCGGCGAGTTCGGGCTCTGCGACCACTTCCGAGGGGCCCGAGACCGGCGCCGCCACAAAGCCCGCGCTGACCGCCAATGTCGCGGGCTGGAAGCAGTTCGAACTGGGCGTGCCGGGGAGTGCCATCCTGCAGGGCGAACTGGCCTTCGATGAGAATCGAGTGGCTTGGGTCGAATCGGCGCTCGGCCACGATGACGTCTTCGTGCTCGATCTGCACACTGGTGTCAAGAAGAAGGTGACGAACAGTCCCGACGACGTGACGGCGATCTCGCTCGAAGGCCCCCATCTCGCATGGGTGGCGCGCGAGAGTCCCGATCTCGACGATCCCGCTCAACTGCTGGTCTACGACATGGATTCTGGCAAGAGCGAGCTCATCACCGAAGCTCCGATACCCCCCGGATACATGGTGCAGGTGGTGGGTGACCGCGTGGCCTGGTGCCAGAGGTACGGCACGGTCGGGGACGAGAGCTCCGCGGGCAGACTCGCGCTGTATGTGCATTCGCTCAGCAAGGGATTGACCATCAAGGTGAGTGGCCGGCTCTTCTCGGGGGCGTGGGAGCCGAACGGCAGAGCCGGCTTCGATCTCGACACCTACTACATCGCGTACGTCGAGACCGCCAATCTGAACACCGACGGTGAGGTCTGGCTCTTCGATCTGGTCAATGGCACCAAACGCCATCTCGCCCACTCTGTGGCGGCCTCGAATCACGTGAGCCTTCAGGATGAACTGGTCACCTGGGCGTCGCCCGGCAAGACCCCGCGGGGTGCGCCGTATCCGGCGGCCGACGTCTCGGTCTATCGCATGAACACGAAGACGGTCGAGAAGGTAGCGACCATAACCAGTCCCGAACCCCTTCCCCAGACCGATGGCAGGTACGTCGTCTGGGACAACTACGTTGGCGACGAGTCGGCAGGCATACGGGTGGTGGAGGGTTACGATAGTCGCAAAGACAAGCTCTTCTCTGTCACCGGGGATGCTTTCCTGGCCACGACGCCGGAGATCTCCGAGGGCCTCGTGGTCTGGGAACGTGGCGGTGAACTCGACTCGGAGGTCATGGCCCGCGATCTGACCACAGGCCAAACGACCCAACTGTCGGCCGACGCGAGCATGGACCAGATGGTCCGCGCTCATGGGCGCACTGTGGTTTGGCTACAGCGCTGGGACTCGGAGGATGAGTCGGCCGGAGCCGACGCCTCAGTACTGGCCGTGGCTCCTGACCGCTTTCGCGACACTTTCAGCGACGTCGATGCGAGCTACCGCTATCGCACTGCTATCCAGGCCATGTTCGACTGGGGATTGGTCGCGGGGTACAAGCTTGCCTCCGACAGGCAGTACCATCCCGAGGAGGGTCTGTCTCGAACCGATTTCGTGCAGATACTGTCGGACGCGCTTTCGCGGGAGACCGGTGTGGCGGGAGGGCTGCCGGCGGATGGGAGTGGGGACGACGTCGCCGAGCTGACGCGGGCAGAGGCCGTTTCTCTGCTGGTAGGTTCTCTCGACGCGTCGCACCCGGGTCTGCTGACGTCGAGCACCTCGCGACCACCCGGCGCGGCAGCTTGGGACGAGCCCTATGTCGGGGATCTCGAACGTGCCTACGCGGGTCATCTGCTTTCGAGTCTGGTGGGCTGGCAGCAGCCTTGGGATGCGTCACAGCTCCTTACCAGAGCTGAGGCGGCGCAGCTCATCTACAACGCGGTCATGCTTCTGCTGGCAGGCTCGCCTTCGGGGTGATTCAGGGGCGCGATAGGTACTTCGTGTGCCGGCGGGCCAGGCTGATCGACCAGCGGGGAAGCAGTGCCATCCCCACCGCCATGGCCTTGGCGCTGAAGCCGGGTAGCACGACCGCCTTGCGCCGGAGCATGCCCTTGACGGTGGCTTCGGCGACGCTCTTCGGGTCTTTCACGAAGCCGAGTCGGGCCGCCATCTGAGCGGCTTTCGTCGACATATCGTAGAGGTCGGTGGCCACGGCTCCCGGAGCGACACAGGTGACGTTGACGCCCCAGGGGTGGAGTTCGTCGCGAAGCGAAGTCGCGAAGCTCCGCACGTAACGTTTCGAGGCTCCATAGAACGCCATCCCCGGGAAGTCCTTCCAGGCTGAAGCGCTCGCCATGAAGACGATGTGACCGCTTCGGCGCGCCCGCATGTCGTGACCGAAATAGTGGGCGAGAAGCGATGGAGTGATCACGTGCAACTGCAGCAGGGCGTTCGCCCGCGCAGGGTCGGCGTCGGCTATCTCACTGAAGAAGAACACGCCCGCATTGTTGACCAGTACTTCGATCTCAAGACCGCGCTCCTTCGCCGCGCTGTAGAGCTCGCGGGCCGCTTCGGGGCGGGCCAGGTCGAGATGAAGTGCTTGGACCTGGACCCCGTAGTCGGCGCGGATGCTTTCAGCGACGGCCTCGATCTCGGTGCAGCGGTTGCTGAGCACGAAGAGCGAGAAACCCCTCGCGGCGAGCTGGCGTGCGATCTCGAGACCGATGCCCGAACAGGCTCCTGTGACGAGTGCCCAAGAGGAGCCAGCCGGCGATGAGACAGGCCCGTTCACGAGCGGCTCGAAAAGGTTGGCGACGTCCAAGAAGGAATAGCGCGGGCGAGCAAGAAAAACTCTGCCGAACGGCAACACGCTACTCCCGACAGCTCCGCCCTTCCCAACGGGAAGGGCGGAGCGCTTTTTAGGGCAGGTTTTGTCGTCAGCGTACCAGTCGTCGTGAATGGTGGGGGTTACGAGCCAACCTCCTCAGGCAGAAACGGCACGATCCCGCGAGGACGGCAAGCACGGCCAGTACGACCCCATCCAGGATCCCATTCAGCATCGTCGGCCTCCCATAGCGGACAATGCGCTCCTCTCAGCGGACATGATACTACTTTCTGTCAGATCCCTGTGCGGGCGCCGCGGGCTTGGGCGCTATCGGAACAGGCGCGACCCCGCCGAGATCACCAATGACATTGATCAGTTCGGCGTCAGACGGCAGCACGATCTTCGCGTTCTGTGCCAGCGCACGTTCCAACGCTTCGAGCTTACGCAGGAGCTGCGCGTTGCCGATGAAGAAGCGGTCCGCGGCCTCGTTGACCAACTGGATGGCCTGAGCCTGGCCCTCGGCCTCGAGGATGCGGGCCTGCTTGGTGCCCTCGGCCTTCTTGATCTCGGCGCGCCTTTGACCATCGGCCTGTGTTTCGGTGGCGGTCGCGAAGTCGACCGCCGCGACCTTCTCGTTCTCCGCCTTGACCACCTTGTTCATGGTCACCTGCACGTCTTCGGGGGGATCGATCTCCTTGAGTTCGGTACGCAGGATCTCGATGCCCCAACTGGCAGTCTCGGCGAGAAGGGTGTTGCGCAGTTCTTCGTTGATCTTGCCGCGCTCGCTGTTGGCCGACTTGAGCGTAAGGGTGCCGATGATGTTACGAAGGGTCGTGCGCGCGAGGTTGACGATCTGCATCTCGTAGTTGGCGACGTTGTACTGCGAGGATTTGACGTTCTCCTCGTCGGCCCTCACCTTGAGGTAGACCTGAGCGTCGACGCGGGCGTTGAGGTTGTCGTTGGTGATGATCATCTGCGGCTGGGCCTCGACGAGCATCTCGCGGATGTCGACTCTGAACATGCGCTCGACGACTGGGATGATCCAGTGGAAGCCGGGATTGGCGTAGCGGTTGTACTTGCCGAGTCGCTCGACCAGTCCTCGGTGCGTTGGGCGAACGATCCGGATTCCCGACAAGAGGAAGAGCACGACGACTACTACGATGATGATGATGGCGACAGCTGGCACGGCAATATCTCCTTGCTCGAGAGTGGATTGCACGGTGACCCCCCGGATACCCCATCGTAGAAGCTTCTTCGCCTCCAGTCAAAGGGTGCGTACACTGAGAGCATCGATGAAACGCGACGTGGTCACGAACACAGTCGGGCACACCGGCGCCGGCGTAACCGGACTCGCCACCGGGAACGCGCGGCGCGGATATCGCCTGCCGATCGCGGCTCTCATCCTGCTTGCTCTGGTGTGGGGCTACAGCTGGGTGGTCATGAAGATCGCGCTCGACTACGTTCAGCCTTGGACGTTTGCCGCCCTCCGTACGGTCATCGGCGGCGTGGCCCTTCTGGCACTGCTGCCGGTACTCAAGCGGCCGCTCAAACCGAAGGCCGTCGGGCCCACGGCGTTACTGGGGGTGCTGCAGACGACCGGTTTCGTCGGCTTTCTGACCTGGGCGCTCGAGGGCGGGGGTGCGGGCAAGACATCGATCCTAACGTACACCATGCCCTTCTGGCTTCTTCTTCTGGCCCGGATCTTTCTCAGGGAGAGGCTCCGTGGCTTTCAGTGGGTCGCCGTCGGTCTCGCCCTGTGCGGCCTCGTGCTCGTGCTCACGCCGTGGCAGCTTACCAACGGCTTCAGTTCGTTCATCGCTGTGGGAGGGGCGCTGTTCTGGGCGGCAAGCGCCGTGTACGCCAAGGTGCTGCGGAGCAACCATGAGGTCGACCTGCTGTCGCTGACGGCGTGGCAGATGCTCTTCGGCGCCGTACCGCTCATCGTGATCGCGCTCGCCACCTGGACCACGGCGCCCCAGTGGCCCAGCGTCTTCATCGCCGCCCTCATATATGTGGCGATACTCGGGAACGCGCTCGCGTGGATACTCTGGCTCTACATCCTCAATTCGTTCACCGCGGGCACGGCCGGATTGGCCACGCTGCTGACGCCGGTCATCGGCATCTCCTCGGCTTGGATGCAGCTTGGTGAGCAGCCCGGCGTCATCGAGGGACTCGGAATGATCGCCATCGTGGGAGCCCTGCTCCTCGTCGCGGTGCGGGGCCTCCTGGCCGGCCGCAGGCCTAGATGAAGAACACGGCCGTCACGATCAAGAAGATGGGGATGAGGACCGCGATCGAGTAGGCCATATAGCCGAAGAACGACGGCATCTTCAGGCCGGCGTGCTCGGCCACGCACTTGACAGCGAAATTGGGCGCGTTGCCGATGTAGGTGTTGGCTCCCATCATCACGGCGCCACAGGAGATGGCGGCGAGGAACTTCGCCGGCGCCAGGCCCAGCGACGGGATGATCCCCGTCGATGTGAGCGCTCCGACCGTATCGACACCCACCTGTCCCTGGGCGACCGAGGTGAAAGCCAGATAGGTTGGTGCATTGTCGAGGAACGACGAGAGGCCTCCCGTTGCCCAGTAGTAGTGCCAGGGATCGGTGAGACCGATGTCGGCTCCGCGGGCCTGCAATATGGCGAGCGCGGGGATCATCGTCGCGAAGATGCCCGCAAATAACACGGCGACTTCGATGATGGGCGCCCAGGAGAAGTGGTTCGAGGCTCGCGGTCCGCGCGGACCGATGCGAAGCGAGGCGATGGCGAGGATGACGAGGATCACTTCTCGAACGAACGGAAAGTGGATGGCCTCACTCGCCCTGCCAAGAGCATCCGAGAAGAGCACCGTGATGATGACCAGAGCGAGGAGGGCGATGTTCACGACGCCTTTGAGACGCATGGGCACGTAGTCGGCCAGATCCATGCGACGGGCCGGTTTTGACTCTTTGCGGAAGTAGTAGAGCTCGAAGGCCACGTAGGCGATGAGCACCAGGGCGACCGAAAGAAGCCACTCCGCCCAGAGACGGAACGTCCACGTGAAGGGCACACCACGCAAAAAGCCGAGGAACAGCGGCGGGTCGCCGAGGGGCGTCAAGAGACCGCCCATGTTGCTTACCGCAAAGATGAAGAACACCACCGTGTGCTTGGAGTGATTGCGCTCGCTG
Source organism: Actinomycetes bacterium (assembly GCA_021815245.1). The sequence goes on along the minus strand of JAKAHF010000088.1, from coordinate 878 downwards.
TTGGCCCTGAGCAGCGGTCTGATCAGCACCATGGACGCGCCCATGGTGCCGATGAAGCTGGCCAGCACGGCGCCGACCGCAAGAAAGCTCAGATTGGTCTTGGGCGTCGCGACAAGGTTACCCGTGAGGTAGATGCCGCCCGAGATCGTATAGAGGGCGAACAACAGCAGCAGAAACGACACATACTCCTCAGCGGTGGTAGCCGACAACTCGAGACCCACGTCGCCATAGCGTCCGATGAGAAACGCCACGGTGGGCACGCCGAGCACGAATGCGACGATGCCCTTGTTGAGGTTCTTCTCGAACCAATGGGGGGCCGCCAGTGGAAGTATCGCTATACAGAGAAGCATGACGGCAAAGGGCGCCAGAGCCCACAGGCCGATATGTGTGCCGATCTCGATGCTGGGGCTCATGTGACCTCCTCGTAGGTCCGACCAAGATAGTACGAGTCCAGTGGAATGGCAACGCGAAAATGCCACTGGATCATTGGACTACAAGATTGCCCCATTGACTTCGCCCGTGGTGTTCTGTCAAAGTATCTGGCAGGCAACGGAGGGGTTTCCTGCATCGCGAGCCATGCACAAGTGGCCTGCACGTGCTTCCCCTGTGGGCCGTCACTGGCAAGTCACTCTCTTGGAGCGAGAGCTTGATAGTCGAGCAGAAACTGGAACCGGCCCGCGAGCGAGCGGGCCTCGTCAAGCGTGTAGGTCGGCGCATCTGGGATGGCACCGGGCCTGCAGAACCCGCGCCGCCGGAACTCTCGGCGGAGGAGATCGCGGCGATATGGGAGAAGGGGGAGATACCGCCCCCGGAGTTCCCCAACACTCGATACGGCAGGTTCGACCGCCGGATGAACGAGTTCGCGAAGTGGTGGTCCT